>CAISKJ010000967.1 GCA_903885885.1 uncultured delta proteobacterium | reverse complement strand
TCCAGGTGCAGGCGCCTGCACTCCGCGGTGCAGGCGCGCCTGCACCTCACTCGTCTTTGGGGGGATCCTTCGGGAGTTCCTGCTCGGCGGCGGGCATGGTGCGCGTGCGCTTGCGGGTGCTCTTGAGGTTGGCCTGCGCCTGCACGTCGGGCTTGATGCCGGTGCCGTCGCCCTCGTTCTCCGTGGGCTTGAAGCGCACCTCCATTTTCACCTCGAAGGCGAGGCCCGTGAGAATCTTCTTCACGTCACCGGCGAAGTTGGTGGTCTGAAGAAAGTCACGGATCTCCTTCGCGACGACCGTGTAGAGGCCCTTCTTCGTCTCGTCGATCTGATCGAGCACGACGTTGGCGGCCTCCTTCGGGAGCTTCATCCCGTCGATGAGGTGCCGCACCGTGTCTTCGCTGCGCGAGAAGGCGCCGATGCCCGACTCGATGCCGCGCTTCACCAGGCGCTCGAGAATGGTGTTCTTGTCGCGGTCGGAAGGGTCGGCGCCGGGCTTGCGATCGTCGGAAGGCATACGTTCGCGGCACGCTACGCGCGCGCCCACGCAGCGTCAACGCGCGACAACTACGCGTCGCGCTGAACGGCCCGCTGCTGCGTGAGGCGGTCGTAGTGGCGGTACCCGAGGAGGTCGAGCGCGCTCGTGGGCGCGAGGTGAATGTCGACCAGGGTCTTGAGGTCGTAGGTGCCCGCGAGCACCGGCGGCGAGTACGCGCGCACGGTCTCCGGCGTGCGAAACGCCTCCATCGGAAACAGCATGCGGTACGGGTGAAGGTGCACGAAGTGGGCGCACGAGAGGCGCGAGTAGCCGGGCGTCTTGGGCGCGGTGATCACGTGCGGCGTCGCGAGGAAGGTGCCCCCCGTGAGGATCTCGAGCTGCTGCCCCACCTGGGCCACGATGCAGCCCTCGGGCGGGCGGCCGTGCACCATGTGACCTTCGGGGTTCTCGGCCGTGCCGCGCGTGCGGAGGTAGAGCCCCGAGCCCGGATCGGGCGGCGGGCAGCGGCTGCCCGACGGGTCGAGAAAGCGCCCGCCCGGGAGCAGCGTGAGGAGGTTGAAATCCGTGTGCTCCTCGCCCCACAGAATGCCCCGCTCGGCCTGCGCGGCGTCGAGGGGGAGGTAGCGCAGCGCGCGGGTGACGTGCGGCGCGCCCTCGATCTGCGCGGTGAAGGCCGCGGGGCCCATGCCGAGCGCCGTGGCGCACCCGCGGAGGAGCGTGACGCCCACGGCGTGGAGGGCCGCGCCCATCGCGAGGTAGTTGTCGCGAAACGCGTCGTCGCCGTCGGGCCACACGTTGTCGGCGTAGATCTCGGGGTGCGTGAGCGCGCAGTCGGCGTCGGCGGGCATCGGCGCGGCGAAGTAGCACTCCTTGAAGTCGGGCTGGCCGCCGCCCGCGACGGCCTGCTCGGTGTTGGGGGGCGTCCACCCGCGCTGGTACCACTTGTCGGGCCGCGCGAGCTTGCGCTTGTCGGCCTCGGGCTTCGCCGTCACGCGCAAGAAGCCGTCGTAGTAGGCGTCGAGGAGCTTCGCGTCGATGCCGTGCGAGCGCACGTACGCGAGGCCGTACTCGCCGAAGCCCGTGCGCAGCGCCTCGGCTGCGGCGCGACGCTTCGCGGGGTCGCCGTCGGTAATGTCGTGGAGGTCAACGGTGGGAATCGAGGGGGGTGCTGCCATGGCGGGCGCGATCATGCACGACGCGCCGCGCCCCCGGAACGACGATTGACGAACGGGCGCGTTGAGACCACAACCCCGGGCCCTATGGCACTCTCCGAAGCGCTCCGCGTGCATCTTCAGTCGATCGTCGATGCGCACGACGTTGTGTTGTTCATGAAGGGCACACGCCTCTCGCCGCAGTGCGGCTTCTCGGCGACGGTGGTGGGCATCCTCGACGCGATGCTCCCGGCCTATCACACCGTCGACGTGCTGGCCGATCCGGCCGTGCGCGACGGCCTCAAAGACTTCTCCGCGTGGCCCACCTTCCCGCAGCTCTACGCGCGCGGTGCTTTCGTCGGCGGCGCCGACATCGTGAAGGAGCTCCAGGCGCGCGGCGAGCTGCAGGCCGCCCTCGGCATCGCCCAGGCGACGGTGAAGCCCCCGACGCTGCACGTCACGCCGAAGGCCGCCGCGGTGTTCCGCGAGGCCGCCGCCGACGCCGACGGGCTCGTGCTGCGCCTCGAGGTGTCGTCGGGCTTTCGCTACGACCTCTCCTTCGGCGACGCGACCGCCATCGACGTGGTGGTCACCGTGGCCGACGGGCTGCGCATGCACCTCGACCCGGGCAGCGCGTACCGCGCCGACGGCACCACCATCGACTACGTGGTGGGCGCGCAGGGCGGCGGCTTCACGCTCTCGAACCCCAACGAGCCCGCGAAGGTGAAGCAGCTCTCGCCGCTGCAGCTCGCGGCGATGATCAAAGAGGGCAAGGCGCTCACGCTCGTCGACGTGCGCACCACCACCGAGCGCGACCTCGCGTCCATCGAGGGCTCGCGCCTCCTCGACGCGGCCTTCGAGCACGAGCTCCTCGCGATGGACCGCGGGGCGCCGCTCGTCTTTCAGTGCCACCACGGCGTGCGCAGCCTCGCGGCCGCCGAGCACTTCGTCGGTCACGGGTTTCGCGAGGTGTACAACCTCCAGGGCGGCATCGACGGGTGGTCGGTCACCGTCGACCCCGACGTGCCGCGGTACTGAGCTCACGCGGGCGCCGAGGGTTTCGGTATAGTCCCGCGCCCTATGAGCCATCATCACCACGACGCCCCCGCGGGCGACATGTGCGCGGCGCTCCGCGCTGCGATTCTCACGGCCATCCCCGACGCGCAGGTCGAGGCCACCGGCGGCGGCGGGCACTACACCCTCGTGGTGACGTCGACCGTCTTCGCGGGCAAGGGCATGGTCGACAGCCAGCGCCTCGTGTACGGCGCCATCGCGCATCTCATGAAGGGCGACGACGCGCCCGTGCACGCGATCGACAGCCTGCGCACGCGCACGCCATGAGGGAGGCCCTGCTCATCTCGAAGCCCATCGCCCCGCCGTGGACCGACAGCAACAAGAACCTCGTGCGAGACCTCGCGCGCGGCTTCACGCGGACGCGGGCGCGGGTGATGGTGCCGCAGGGCGCGACCTTCGACGGGGCCATCAGCGAGCCCGTGTACCTCGCCGCGGGCGCCTACGCGCCGTCGCGCGCCGCCAACGCGCGGGTGTTCGGTCGGCTCCTGTTCGGTGCGCGCGCCGACGTGTGGCACTTCTTCTTCGCGCCCAATCCCCTCACGCTGCGCGCCGGACGCGTGGCGGCGGCGCTGCGGCGCGTGCCCACGGTGCACACCATCGCGAGCGCGCCCGACGCCCTCGAGCGCGTCGCCCCGATGCTCTTCGCCGACCGCGTCGTGGTGCTCAGCCAGCACACGGCGAAGCGCCTCCGCGCCGTGGGCCTCGACCCCGTGGTGATCCCTCCCGCGATCGGTGAGGTCACCGTCACCGACGAGGCCGTGCGTCGCGCGAAGGAGCGCTACGCGCTGCCCGAGCGCTACGTGCTCTACCCCGGCGACCTCGAGCACTCCGAC
>CAISKJ010000966.1 GCA_903885885.1 uncultured delta proteobacterium | reverse complement strand
GTGCACGCTATGCTGACATGATAAGTGCACGCTATGCTGCAGTCTGACCTCACTCTTCAACTGTGTCTCCCACTGTCTCCCTCTTTTATCCTCCGTCTCTCTTTCATGTCTTTCCAATTGTCAATCCAATCGTCTCTCCAGCCGCGATGTGCGTGAAGATGCACGTGCGTCTGCTGACGCGTCTCGGAGCCGAGTGCAGCGCGGCGTACGACGGGCTGCAGGGCTCGACCGACGCGATGGAGTTCACCGACGGGGCGATCCACGTGATGCACGTGAACCGCGCGTGGGAGGCCTTCACGGGCTACACGCGCGACGAGGTGGTGGGGCGCACGCTCGCCTTCTTGCGCGACCCCGGCGCGCCCGTGCACGACGAGGCGTTCTACCGCTACTCGGAGGAGGTGCTCGCCCGCGAGCACACCTGGGCCTCGATGATGGCGAGCCGCACGAAGGACGGCCGACGCATCGTGCAGGAGATCACCGTGAGCCGCGTGCCCGACGCGCGCGAGCACCGCCTCGAGGGCAACCTCGCGGTGCGCCGCGACCTGCGCCAGCGCGCCGGGCGCGAGGAGGCGCTCGCCATCGCGCACCTCGAGTTTCGCGTGGTGCTCAGCGCCCTGCCCGACGGCGTCGCGGTGCTCAAGGGCGAGTCGGTGTACTTCGTCAACAGCGCCTTTGTGAAGCTCGTGGGCCGCGGCGTCGACGCCGTGGTCGGTCGGCCGCTGCGGGCCTTCGTGCACCCCGACGACCGGCACCTCGTGCCCGCGTGCCTCACGCGCGAGGTGGTGGGCCTGCGCGTGCTGCGCCCCGACGGCAGCGTGCGCTTCGTCGAGATCACCGGCGCGGGGGAGGTCTCGTTCGAGGGCAGCCCCGCGCAGATCGCCCTCGCGCGCGACACGACGGACCAGCGCGTGGCCGCCGAGCGCACCGCCCACGCGAGTCGGCTCACGGCGCTCGGGGCCCTCGCCGCGAGCATCGGCCACGAGATCAACAACCCCCTCGCCTTCGTGCTGGGCAACCTCGAGGCGATGCTCAACGACGCTCCCGCGGCGGCGCGCACGGGCCCGCTCCGCGACGCGCTCGAAGGGGCGCAGCGCATCAACGCGATCGTGAGCGACCTGCGCGCGTTCTCGCGCCTCGAGACGCCCGGCGCGCCCCTGGCGATCGACGTGGCCGCGGCCGCCAACGTGGCGCTCAACCTGGTGGGCAACCAGATCCGCCACCGCGTCACGATGGTGCGCGGCCTCGAGCCGGGGCTGCGCGTGCGCGCGCAGGAGGGGCCCCTCGTGCAGGTGCTCGTGAACCTGCTCATCAACGCCGCGCAGGCGATCCCCGAGCGCGACGGCCGCGAGCACGTCATCGAGGTGAGCGCGCGCCGCGAGGGCGACCGCGTCGCCGTGCGCGTCCGCGACACGGGCGTGGGCATCGCGCCCGACGTGCTGCCGCGCATCTTCGACCCGTTCTTCACCACGCGCGCGCGTGACGGGGGCTCGGGCCTCGGGCTCTCGGTCTCGCGCCGCATCATCGAGGGCTTCGGCGGCACCCTCGACGCCGCGAGCGTGGTCCACGGCGGCACGACCTTCACGATCACACTCCCCGGCGCCGGCGCCGACGACGCGGAGGCGCCCCCCTCGACGCCGCCCGTCGAGCGCGCGCCCCTCGCGCCGACGGAGCGCGCGCGCGTCGTGGTGATCGACGACGAGGTGCCCGTCGCGCGGGTGCTCCAGCGCCTGCTGCGCGAGCACGAGGTCGAGGTGTTTCACGACGGCGCGGCGGCCCTCGAGCGCCTGCGCCACGGCCCGCCCCCCGACGCGGTGCTCTGCGACCTGATGATGCCCGGGCTCACGGGCCCCGATGTGTACGCGTGCGTGCTGCGCGAGCGCCCCGACCTCGCGGGGGCCTTCGTGTTCACCACCGGCGGGAGCTTCACCGAGGAGACCGGCGCCTTCCTCGAGCAGCACCGCGACCGCGTGCTCGAGAAGCCCTTCCGCACCCAGCAGGTGCGCGACGCCGTGCGCCGCGCCACCGAGCGCACGCGCGGCGCCCGAGCCTGACCGTTACCGTTGGTCGCGACGGCCGCGCGGCGCGGGTGATCGGGCTTGTGCCCGGGGCCGCGATGGGCGCACGATGCGAGGCGCTGGCGAGCACGGGGCGCGGCGGGAGCATCACCATGAGCGAGAGATCCACCTGGCGCTTCCCGACCCTCCGCGGCGTCCGCGAGGTGGTGCTCGGCGTCGACCTCACGGACGCAGACGGCTACCGGGTGCTGAGCCACACGGCGATGCGCGGCGAGGCGCGGGGCTGGGCCCTCGACCCGCTCTCGCGCGACGCCTTCCGCGAGATGCACGCGGCGCTCGCGGGCCACGACCCGGCCGGCCACTGCCCCGAAGGGCTCGACGAGCTCATCGCGCGCGTCGAGCGGGCCTTCGAGGCGCGCGCGCTCGTGGCGCTGCGCGTCCCCGCGCTGGTGGTCAACCGCGGCGCCCCCGCCGAAGATCCCGAGGAGCCCGCGGAGCCCGGCGACACGCCCGAGACGCCCGCCGACGACGACCCGCGCATCGTGTCGGTGCAGTGGGTCGAAGGGAGCGGCGCCGTCGCGTCGGCCACGCAGTGGGTCAACCTCCCGCGCGCCGCGAAGTGGGTCGACGGCGTTCGCGTCACCACGCAAGACCGCTGCGGCAACAAGCCGTGGATCAAGGTGAGTTTCGACCGGCCGGGCGCCCATCACTTCAAGATCAAGCTCGTGCCCGACGCGGCCAACCCCGTGTACTCGGGCGCCGAGAAGGGCCGCAACGGCAACTTCGTGTTCGAAGAGTCCGAGCGCGATTTCAACACCGGCGGCGACGGCACGCGCGTGCTCGCGGGCGACCTCGCCATCACCGTCGCGGGCAAATCGTCGTGGACGCTCGAGGCCTCCGACGACTACGGCCACACGGTGCGCAGCGGCGCGCTCGCGGCGAAGCGGCTCGTGCACTACCTCGAGATCCCCATGCAGGGCCTCGCCTCGGTGGCCACCAGCGTGGGCACCATGACGGGCGAGTTCGCCAACCACGACGTCGTGATGGTCTCGGCGGGGCGCCAGAACATGGTGCACATGCCCAACATTTCGACCACCGACTCGGACACCTTCAAGACCAACGCGCGCGCCGCCTACCAGGCCGCCGCGGTGAGCGCCAGGGAGCCCTACCTCGTCGCCATCGCCTACACCGACCACCTCGCGGTGAAAGACGCCGGCCAGGTGGTGCAGAAGACGGGCGTCACCGTCGGCCCCACGGCCGCCGCGGTCACCGTGCCCATCGTGAACGCCGCGGGCGCCAACAAATACCTCTGGAACAACCTCGTCCCCGGCGAAGGGTGGTTCGTGTCGGCGTCGTACCAGGCCGACGCGGGCGGCGCGGCGCTCGCCATCCCCGCGGCGCAGTGCACGGCGGTGCCCTCGAACGCGTCGGTGCCCGACATGTGCCGCACGGTCCGCGTCGACGTCACGGGCCTGCCCGCGGGCACGGGCACCCTCACCCTCACCGTCAACTGGGTCAACCGCATGCGCGGTGGGCTCTCGTTCCCGGGGGGCAACCTCGTGTGCATCTGCACCCGCGCGTGGTGGCAGACCGAGAGCACCGCCGACCAGAACCAGACCATGATCCACGAGGTGGGTCACCACGTGGGCATGGTGCCCGACGGCACCGGCACCACCACCGATGCCACGGCGACGCAGTACACGGGCAGCGGTCACGTCGGCAGCCACTGCCACAACGGCGTCGCCGCGGCCGCCAGCTACGCCGCCGCGACGGGCTCCACCTGCGTGATGTTCGGCGCCAGCAACGGGGTCAACGCCTTCTGCGCCAACTGCCTGCCCGGCGTGCGCAAGAACGACCTCACCGCCGGCTGGGCGGCGTTCTAGCCCCTGCGCGCCGCGCCCCCCATCGCGCTCTTCGTCGTCGCGCTCGCGGCCTGCCAGCGCGCCCCCGCGCCCGTCGCCCCCGCCGCGCCCGCCGCCGTCGACTCCCCTACGACCAGAAGGCCCGCCGCCATGTCCATGGATCCCGCCGTCTTCGAACAGGTCCCCGTCGGCACCCACGCGCGCGCGGCCGCGTCGCCCACGCCACCGCCCGACCCGCGCTGGCGCGGCATCCTCCTCGCGGCCCCTCGCGTGGTGCGTCCGCGCGCGGGCGCGGCCCCCGTTGTTCCCCTCTGCCTCTACGCGATGCTCGACGTGCCGTCGCCTCCCCTCGCCGAGGGCATGCGCGTCGTGGTCACCGGCGCAACGCTCGCGCAGCCCGTCTCGGGCCCCGTGGTCGACGTCGACGAGAGCCCCGAGGTGCCGCCGCCCGACGAGGCCCCGCACGACCCCGCCACGCTCCGCGGCGTCGCCGTCGGGGGCTATCAAAACCACGACCTCCTGGCCCTCGTGCGGCTCCCGCGCGGCGCGGCGGTGTACACCGTACACATCGAGCTCGGGAGCGCGCGCTCGAACGAGGTCACCGTCGAGATCGCGGAGCAGCCGTGACGCGCGCAGCGTTGATCGCCGAGGGGCGCCGCGAGGGCGCGTCGTGAGCGACCTCTACTCCCTGAGCGCCCCGACGCTCCCGGCCTCGTCGAGGCCCCTCGATTTCTACGGCCGCGAGGCCCTCTCGCAGCTCTACCGCTTCGATCTGCGCTTCTCGGTCACGCACGCCGAGAGCCTCGATTTCGACCTCGACGCGGGCCTCGGCCAGCGCGCATCGCTCCTCGTGCACGGCGACGACGGCGCGGCGCGGCAGCGCTTCAACGGCATCGTCGCGGCGCTCGAGGTCAACAGCGAGCGCGCCGAAGGGGCCGTGTACGCCGCCACCCTCGTGCCCAGGCTGTGGGAGCTCACCCTCAGCCGCCACAACCGCGTGTGGGTCGACCAGAAGATCCCCGACGTGATCGAAGACGTGCTCCGCCGCGCGGGCCTCGCGGGCGACGACTACGAGCTCCGCCTCACGGGGCGCTTCACGCCGCGCGAGCACGTGTGCCAGTACCGCGAGAGCGATTTCGACTTCATTTCACGGTGGATGGAGCAAACCGGGCTCTACTACTTCTTCGAACAGGGCGACGCGAAGGAGAAGCTCGTCATCGTCAACGACAAGGGCGCCCACGCCTCCCTCGGCGCCGCGCGCTTCTTCCCCACGGGGGCCGCCGAGGGCTCCAACGTCGAGGCCCTGCGCAGCTTCCGGTGCCGCGCGCTCGCGCAGCCGCGCACGTACAAATCCACCGACTACAACCCCCTCACGCCCGCCACCGAGATCGCCCACGAGCACCGCGCCGCCGAGGGCCCCGGCCACGCGGTCGTGCGCCACGCCGTCGCCGACGGGCGCGCGCCCGCCGAGGCGCGCCGCGCC
>CAISKJ010000965.1 GCA_903885885.1 uncultured delta proteobacterium | reverse complement strand
CCTGCGTGAGGCCCGCGCGTGGCACGACGTCGCCGGCCTCGCGCGCGGCGCCGTCGAGGCCTGCCGCAAGACCTTCGACCCGTGGATCCGCTGGGAGGTCGAGCTCGCGCCGGGCGTGCCGCTCGCGCACGTCGACGCGGCGAAGGTCGAGCAGGCCATCGTGAACGTTCTGCTCAACGCGCGCGACGCGCTGCGCGAGGCGCCCGGGGCCGACCCCTCCATCGCGGTGCAGGTGTACCGCGAGCCCGAGCGCGTGTGCGTGCGCATCGCCGACACCGGCGCCGGCATGGACGACGCGACGCGCGCGCGCATCTTCGACCCCTTCTTCACCACGAAGGGCCCCACGTCGGGCGCGGGCCTCGGGCTCACCACGGCGTACGCGATCGTGCGCGAGCACGCGGGCGCCGTCGCGTGCGCGTCGCAGCCCGGCGCGGGCACGGCGCTCACGCTCTCGTTCCCCCTCGACGAGGCGCCGCCCCTCGACCGCGCGTCGGAGCGCGACCGCGACGCGCTGCGCGCCCGCGGCGAGCGGGTGCTGGTGGTCGACGACGAGCGGCTCCTGCGGCGCGTGCTGCGCGCGCTCCTCGAGGCCGCGGGCTACGACGTCGTCGAAGCCTGCGACGGCGAGGAGGCCATCGAGACGCTCGCGCGCGACGACGGCGGCGTCCACGTGGCGATCCTCGACCGCTCGATGCCGGGCCTCGGCGGCGCCGAGGTGATGGCGTGGGTCAAGCGCGAGCGCCCCGCGCTGCGCGTGATCGGGTACAGCGGGCACGACAAGGCCATCGAGGGCGTGCGCGCGATGCTCATCAAGCCCGTCGAGGCCGACGTGCTGCTCGCGACCGTGCGCCACGTGCTCGACGCGCCCTGAGCCCCGCTTCACCCATCGGAAAGAGACGACACCCGCCATGGAAGAACAACCCGACGAAGCCCGCGACGCCGCACGCTGGCAGGCCATCGAAGAGCCCCTCGAACTGCTGCGCGAGGAGCGCGCCGACGAGGCCATTCCGATGCTGCGCGCGACCCTCGAGCGCGACCCCGGCAACGTCTACGGACACTATTTCCTGGGCACCGCGCTCGCGGGCGAGGGCAAGCACGGCCCGGCCCTCGCGGCCTTCCTCGAGGCCGAGTCGCGCGCCCCCGGGTACCTCGGCGCGGTGGTCGCGAAGGGCTGGTGCCTCCACGAGCTCGAGCGCTTCGCCGACGCCGCCCGCGCGGGCCTCCGGGCCCTCGAGATCCGCCCCGAAGACCCCGACGCGCTCTACCTCCTGGGGGTCACGTACGCCGAGGCCGGCGACCGCCGCCAGGCCATCGCGCACCTCGAGCGATTCCTCGCGACGCGCCCCGCGGTCGAGGCCCGCCACGACGCCGAGGCGCTGCTCACGGCGCTCCGCGGCCAGGCGCGCCCGCTCGAACCCGTGTGACGCTCGGCGCCCCTTGTCGCGGCGTCGCGACGCGTGCAAGAGTCCGCGCGCTGTCGGGCACACGACGTCCGCCCGGCGAGCCACGAGGTATCGCATGGTCACCGAAGCCGCGCCGCGCGCGAACGCCCCACTCTCCCCGGTGAAGCCCGACGGGGCGCACGCCGAGGCGCCCGACGACCTCGCCGCGATTCGCGAGGCGAGGGCGCGCTGGCAGGGCGCGGCGGTGGCGAAGGCGGTGGCGAAGTCGCCGCTCCGTCAGGCGCGCTTCACCACCGTGTCGGATCTCGAGGTGCCCGACGTGGTGACGCCCGCCGACGTCGAGGTCGACTACCTGCGCGACCTCGGGATGCCCGGCGAGTATCCCTTCACGCGCGGCATCCAGCCCACGATGTACCGCGGCCGACTGTGGACGATGCGGCAGTTCGCGGGCTTCGGCACCCCCGAGCAGACCAACGAGCGGTACCACT
>CAISKJ010000964.1 GCA_903885885.1 uncultured delta proteobacterium | reverse complement strand
CTCAGATCGCTCACGCGCACGCCATCCGGAAGGTGCACCATAGGGGCAGAGGATGTCGCGCTAGAGCTCCTGGCGCAACTGCGGCTGTAGTACTAGTCCGATTTTCTAATGCGCTTGTTTCTCCGTGCTTGCTGCGGCACTTTGCGATCGGGTGGTGCACATGAAGTCCCTCGCCAGAGTCGCACTTATCGGTCTGCTGTCGACGATCGCAGCGTGTCGGCGTGATGGCGGGCGCCATTGTGTGCCTGGTCTAAGCGTTCAGTGCGCATGCCCTGACGGCCGCGTTGGCGCGCAGTCGTGCCGCGCTGATGGCACGTTCGATACGTGTGCGTGCGCTGTCGCTCCCACCGCGCCCGCACCTACGGCGGAGCCAGAGAAGCCTCCGCCGGTCATCTTCGATCCGGCGACCGTGCCAGCGCCTGCAGCCGTCGCAGCTCCCAGACCCTCTACCGTCGCGCTTCGAGCACCCGTTGCGCCCGTTCCGAGCGCTCCGAGCGAGCCTGCCGCGCAGGGGGCTGCGTCGCCCGCACGCCTCACCGTGACTGCAACCCCTGCATGTGCCATCTCGATCGATGGTCGACCGTATGGCTACACCCCAGTGCGTAACGCATCGCTCGCGAGCGGTTCGCACGAAATCACGTGTCGTCGAGGGGCCGACAGTGATTCACAGGTCATCAACCTTGCGGCTGGTGACGACGTAGAGACCTCTTTCGATGCGCCGCAACCCGTTCCGTCACCAGCGCGAGCGGGCTGCGAATCCCAACGCGAGGATGAGAGCTTTGAGGCCTTTCAGACGCGCTGCCCGGGTCGCTAGTACACGCGGGCCGAAGTCGGCGATCGGTTCTCGTTGACCGGATTTAGCGCTGGGTGCAGAGCTCTGGGCGATGTCAGGTCCGAAGCCAACGATCGAAGTCACCCTCACGCCAGCCCAGCGCGCGATCCTGACGCGGTGGGAACGCGAGCGACAGGGCCCGTACGACCGAGTCCGCCGCGCGCGCATCCTGCTGATGGCCGCGACGATCGCCCTCGGCGCGACGATTTAACGAGAAGCCCTGCGGCGTGGGCGCATTCACGGCGTTGCATGGAGTTCGTCCTTCGCAAATTCTTCGCGCGCGCGATCGAGCGGCCCCGCTCCGTGAGCGAGGTTCACGCCGAGCACGCGGGCTTCGTGTGGCGCCTCTTGCAACGCTTCGGCGTGCGCGAGGCCGACCGCGAAGACGTGCTCCAGGAGGTCTTCGTCGTGGTGCACCAACGGCTTCACACCTTCGACGGGAGCGCCGAGCTCACCACCTGGCTCTACACCATCACCCGCAACGTGGCGTGGGCGTGGCGCCGCCGCGCGTCGCGCCGCAACGAGGAGCTCCTCGACGAGCTTCCCGACCGCGACGACCCATCCCCCTCCGCCGAGGCGACCGTCGAGGAGCGCGAGCTCCGGCGCCGCCTCGATCGCGCGCTCGACGCCCTCGACCTCGACCGCCGCGCCGTCTTCGTGATGCTCGAGATCGACGGGTGCTCCTACACCGAGGTGGCCGCCATCACGGGCGTGCCCGTCGGCACCGTCTCGTCGCGCCTCGACGCCGCGTGGAAGGACCTCGACCGCGCCCTCAAGCGCCTCGACGCCCACGACCAGTGGAGGGCCCCGCGATGAGCCGCCGCCCGCCGCACCTGCGCGCCCTCGTGCGCTCCGCCGCGCCGACGCGCGACATTCCCCCCGACGTGCGCGCCCGCTCGGCGAAGCGCGTCGCGAAGCTCGCGGCCGTTCCCTTCGCCCTCAGCGTCTGGAGCGCGTGGGGCAAGGCCGCGCTCGCCGCCGTGCTCGTCGGCGCGGTGGGCGCCGCGGGCCTCGTCGCCTTGCGCGCGCCGACCTCCCCCACGGT
>CAISKJ010000963.1 GCA_903885885.1 uncultured delta proteobacterium | reverse complement strand
TGTGGTACCTGCGCACGCCATGACCGAACAGCGCGAGACCGAGAGGCGCTCCGCGACGCGCGTCGGCTTGACGAGGGTCGAGGTCACCGCGACCGGCCTCCGGGTGCGAAGACTGGCTCCCTACGCGGAGGCCCTTCGGCGCGTCGGGGTTGCCGCCCTGAGCGGTACGATCCTGGCGCTGACGGTCCACGTGGGGCTGATGCACCTCCTGTGGGCCGTGCTGATGGCGCTCTACACGGGATACCTCTCCGGCTCGCGCGCCCTCGTCGCCGCGATGGCGCCGGCCGCGACGACCCTGCGCCGCTCGATGGAGATCCGCCGGAGCGGCGAGACGGACTACCGGAGCGCCGCGTCGCCGGGGTCACTCGTCATCGATGGGAAGGCATATCCCATCGAGGCGCTGAAGCGGGTCGCCGTCGAGCGTCTGCTCACACACGTCGTTCACCCCGATGGTCAAACGAGCGACGTTCTCCGCGCGGCGCGCGTCGTCCTGGTGCTTCACGACCGGATGGTGGTGATCCAGCAGGTCTCCACGGTCGAGGGCGCTGCCGCGCTCGCGACGGAGATCGCCAGGGCGGCAGGGCTCGCGCACGACTGGCTCTCAGACCGCGTCGACAGCGCCAACGCGCCGCCCGATTGGCAGAAGCAGGGCGTCGCGTCTTGGACCTACCTCACCATGGATTCCTTTCAATTCGGCGTCTCCACAGAGGTGACGCTCCCTGCGGGGCTGCACGCCCTCACGGCCCTCCTGCGACTCTTCGTCGTGCTGACGCTGCTCGCGGCCGAGCTGGTCCTGGGCACCAGCGATCGGGCCGACGAGCCCGTGGGGCGATGGGTCGTCGTGGGGTCCCTCTGGCTCGCCTGGCTGGTGCTCGACACCGCCGTGACGTGGGCCTGTGGACGGATCCTTCGGAAGAGCGCCTGCGCGTCCTTTCGCGCGCGCATGGGCCTCTCCGAACCGGGAGCCTGAGCGTCGGCGTGTCCGCGTGGGCGCGCGGGCGCGCGGGCGGGGCGGCGCAGGGCGTGGCGCAGGGCGTGATCACCGAGCACTGGGACACCATCGAAGAGATTCCCCCGCGCGCGACGTGAGACACTCGCGCGATGCCCCTCGCGCTCCCCGACGGCTGGACGCTCTGGTGGCTCCTCGAAGCGTCCGCGTTCGAGTCGTGGCTCGTTCGACGCGAGGGGTCTCCCGCGTGGTTCGAAGCGTCGCTGCTCCACCGCGACCACGTCTACGACGACCTCTTGTGGGACGAGCAGATCGCCTTCGTGGCCGAGCGCTGCCGCCTCGCGCGGGAGAGCGCCCTCCCTCGCGTGAGCGCGCGGCTCGCGCTCGACACGGCGCGCCTCGTGATCACCGAGCGCGTGGGTGGCCTCGCGCTCGACGCGCTCCTCGCGAGCGCACGGCGCGCGGGCGCTCCGCTGGGCCCCTCCGAGGCGACGCGCATCGTGGGGAGCATCGCCGAGGGGCTCGCGCGCCTCTACGCCGACGTGGGCTACGCGCACGGCAACCTGCACACCTCGCACGTTCGTATGACCGCCGACGGCGGCGCGATGCTCGGCGACCCGTGGAGGCTCTCGCTCAGCGCGCGGGCCAACGTGACGGGGCGATCGGCGCTCGCGCCGCGCTTCAACTACATGGCGCCCGAGATCGTGAAGGGGCTCCCGCGTGACCCGCGCGCCGACGTGTACTCCCTCGGCGTGATGCCCTACGAGGCCGTCACGGGGGTGGCGGCCTACACGGCGTCGAGCGATTTCGAACTCCTCCAGCGCATCCTCGAGGCGGCCCCGCTCGTCGCGCCGCGCGCGATCAACGACTCGGCCGTGTCGGTCGTCGCGCGGAGCGATGCGCGGTCGGAGCGTCAGGGGGCGCGCTGAAACACGTAGCGCGGCGTCACCATGACGCCCGCGAAGGAGGTCGGATCGAAGCCGAGCGTGAGCCGGTCGCCGTCGAGGGAGACCATGAGGCGCGACGAGCCCGCGCCGGGGCAGGTCTGCGTGAGGGCGCGCGTGCCCGCGGTGCCCGTGTACGTGCCCGCGGTCGAGATCGGGATGTCGCGGTCGAAGTGGACGCCGCTCGCGAGCGCGAGCGAGAGGCGATTGGCGAGGTCGGCCACGATGCGACCGGCCTCGGTCCATACCTGGCCGCGGCCTACGATGGCGGTCTCGTTCACGTCGATGGCGCCGAAGCCCGTGGTGGCGGTGTCGATGTGCCAGGTGATGGCCGCGAGGGTCCAGCGGCCGTCGGGGATGGCGCCGCCGGTGGGCTCGGGCGCGGCGGAGACCACCATGCGACCGGTCACCGAGGGGAGGTCGGTGGAGGCCGCCGGGGGCGCGCATCGACCCGGTGTGTAGGGCACCTCGCCCGCGGGACGCAGCGGCTCGTCGCAGTAGAGCGCCGGGGTCGGCGGGGTCACGTACGCGAAGTCGAAGCACATCTCGTCGCTGGTGCGCGGGCCGTTGGAGACGGTGCGGGCCGTGGTGTTGTTCCACGTGCAGCGGGTCTCGATGCGGTCGCCGGGGGCGATGAGCGTGCCGCCCAGGTCGTAGCTGAACTGGTAGTTGAAGTCCCAGCGCTCGATGCCGATGAGGGGCTCCGTGGCGCCGCCCGCGCGCACCACCTGCTGCGAGAACGAGCTGCCCAGCACGTGCATGTGGGGCCCGCCCGCGAAGAGGCGCGTGGGCTCGCGGAAGGTGCAGCCGCTCGCCACCGAGGTGGTGCTCCGCGGGGGCAGCGAGAAGCCCAGCGGCCCGATGGCGATCATCCCGTACTCGGTGCCCGTCGGCGGGCCGTGAAAGAGGCGCACGCCGGAGCTGTCGACCACGCCGGGCGCGCGCGTGCCGTTGTTGTAGTGAAGCTGGAGCACGTAGCGCTCGCCCGGCGTCATGCGCAGGCCGCCGCCGTCGGGAAACTCGAAGGCGTCTTGCCCCGGCGCCCACGCGTAGAGGTACTGCGCGCCCTCGGGCATCGAGGTGCACTCGAAGGGCGCCGACGGCGCCGTGCGCGCGGGGTCGCGGAGGAGCACCACGTGGTGGATCACCTCGCGGCGATCGAAGAGCATCTCCATGCGACGGATGAAGCGCGGCCCGTCGCCGGGCACGGTG
>CAISKJ010000962.1 GCA_903885885.1 uncultured delta proteobacterium | reverse complement strand
GGGCCGCGGTGTCGAGGCGCTCGCAGCCGTTGGTGGGGTCGCCGTCGCAGTCGGCGGTGCCGGTCGCGCAGGTCGTCGCGCAGCGGCCGGCCTCGCAGCGGCTCGCGGGGTTGACCACCTGGCAGTCGTAGTCGACGCGGCACAGCGCGAGGCACGCGCCCGCGAAGCAGCCGGTGCCCTCGGGGCAGTCGCCGTCGCGCGCGCACACGGGGGCCGACGGCGAGTTCGCGATGCAGACGAGCGCGTTGGCGCGCTCGCTCGCGAGACAGCAGTGGTTGACGGGGCAGTCGCGGTCGACGCGGCAGGCGGCGCGGCACGCGCGGTTGGCGCACACGAGGCCCGCCTCGCAGTCGCTGTCGAACTCGCACTGGCCCGCCAGGGTCGCGGTGCTCGCCGTGCAGCGGGCGAGGGACGAGAGCAGCGACGAGAGGAGCAGCAGGCGAGCGGCGGGCGACATCGGCCGCGACGAGATCAGCGTTGGCGAGAGCTGCCGCGCGCGGAGCGACATCGGTGGTATACACCCGCCCCCAAACGCCATGACACGCAGACTTCGCGCCCTCTCGGGCATCAAGCCAACGGGCACGCCGCACCTCGGCAACTACTTCGGCATGATTCAGCCGGCGATCGCGCTGCAGGAGACCCACGAGGCCTTCTACTTCGTCGCCGACTACCACGCGCTCACGACGGGCCGCGACCCCGCCGTGCTGCGCCGCGCCTCGCACGAGATCACCGCGACCTTTCTCGCGCTCGGCCTCGACCCCGCGGGCGCGGTGTTCTTTCGCCAGAGCGACGTGCCCGAGGTGCTCGAGCTCGCGTGGCAGCTCGCCTGCGTGACCAACATGGGCCTCCTGCAGCGGGCGCACGCCTACAAGGCAGCGCTCGAGAAGGGCGACGCCAACGAGCTCTCGGCGGGCACCTTCTTCTACCCCGTGCTCATGGCCAGCGACATTCTCGCCTACGACAGCGCCGTGGTGCCCGTCGGGCGCGACCAGCTGCAGCACATCGAGATGGCGCAAGACATGGCGGGCCACCTCAACGCCGCGTACGGCAACGTGCTGCGCCGCCCTGAGGCGCTCGTGCGCGCCGAGGTGCCCACCGTGCCCGGCATCGACGACCGCAAGATGTCGAAGTCGTACGGCAACACGATCGACATCTTTCTGCCGAGCGAGAAGGCCTTCTTGAAGGTCGTGAAGCAGATCAAGACGGACTCGAAGGGCGTCGACGAGCCGAAGGACCCGGAGGTGAGCACCCTGGTCGCGCTGTACCGCCTCGTGGCGTCGCGCGAGCAGTCCGACGACATGGCCGCCCGCTACCGCGCCGGCGGCTACGGCTACGGCCACGCGAAGGACGCGCTGGGCAAGGCCCTCGAGGCCCATTTCGGCCCCGCGCGGGAGCGCTACAACGCCCTCCTCGCGCGCCCCGACGAGCTCGATGACGTGCTCGCCCAAGGCGCGAAGCGCGCGCGCGCCGTCGCCCGTGAGGTGGTCGGCCGGGTGCGTGAGAAGGTGGGCCTGCGCGCGCTCCCGTAGCGCCGCGTCGTGCTGGACGCACCCGCCGCTACGATGCTCC
>CAISKJ010000961.1 GCA_903885885.1 uncultured delta proteobacterium | reverse complement strand
CTCGTCGAGGCCCTCGTGCGCAGCGGTGATGTGCCCGGCGCCCGCACCCGCGCGGCGATGCTCGAACAACGCGCGCCGCAGAGCCCGCAGAGCGCCCGCGTGCGCGCGCTCCTGCGCGACGCGCCGTGAGGGCGACGATCGCGTGCGCGGCCCTCCTCGCGGCCTCGCCCGCGGCGGCGCAGGAGCCCCTGCGCGCGGTGACCTTCTCGTGGGTGCGCGGCGACGGCGCCGACCGCTGCCCCTCGCCCGCCGACATGATGACGGCCGTGCGCGCGCGCGTCGGCCGCGACCCCTTCTCGCCCGCAGCGACCACGAGCGCCGAGGCCAGCGTCGAGCGCGTCGCCGACCGATGGCGCGCGCGGCTCCTCTTTCGCGATGCGCAGGGCGCCGTGATCCTGCGGCGCGACCTCGACGACGCGTCGCCGGCCTGCGACACGATCGCCGTCGCCGTCGCGGTGAGCGTCACGCTCGCGCTCGCGCCGACGCCTCCGCGCGCGCCCCTCGTCGACCCCGAGCCCGCGCGCCCACCAGCACCTCCGCCCGCACCTCCGCCACCTCCGGCGCAGCGCGCGCGGCCGCGCCTCACGCTCGCGGGCGAGGCGCTCGTGGGCCCCCTCCCCGGCGTTGCCTACGGCGTCGTGGCACGCATCGAGGGATCCGTGCTCCCGCACGCGAGCCTCTACGGCAGCGTCGCCTTCGAGCCCGAGGTTCGCACCGGCGCATCGGGCGAGTGGGCCTTCGGCATGACGCGCGCCTCTCTCGGCGCGTGCGCCCACGGTCGCGCGCTCGCGTGGCTCACGCTGGCGGGCTGCGGCGGCGCGTCGGTGGGCTTCACGCACGCGGTCACGCACGGCCCTTCGCCGCTCGAGCCCGGCAACTACCCCTGGCTCGCCGCCACGGTCGACCTGCGCATCGTGGCGCACCCCGTCGGCCCGCTGCTCATCGACGTGGGCGCGGCCACGTCGCTGGCCTTCGTGCGCAACGACTTCGTGGTCACCACGTCTGGCATCGCGCCCGCCGCGGTGTACACGCAGTCGCTCTTGAGCCTCGCGGTGTCGCTCGGGCTCGGCCTCGAATTGTGATCGCACGATTTCTTTTTCGTGAAGCGCGCGCAGCCCCCCTCGCAATCGTGAGCACAAGGTCGCCGAGAACGCCGCACCTCCGCGGCGAGAGGGCGCGCGACCCCGTAGGGAGCGTCACCATGACCCCGATCCGCCGACGTCTGTCTTCGTCACTGGCCCTCGTCGCGAGCGCGCTCTTCGCGGGCTGCTACGTCAACGTCGTACCGCTCGCGAGCGGCGACGACGCGGGCGTCACCGACGCGCCCGTCACCGTCGACGGCAACACCGGGGACGCGCCCTCCCCCGACGCGGCGCCCTCCCCCGACGCGCCCGTCGTCGACGGCGGCCCTTCGCCCGCCGGCGCGGGCAGCGTCGACCTCCTGGTGGTCATCGACAACTCCAACTCGATGGCCCACGGGCAGGAGTATCTCAACAACTACTTCAGCAACGTCGTGTCGTCGCTCTTCTCTCGCTACGGCGTGCGCGACGTTCACCTCGGCGTGGTGAGCACCGACCTCGGCACGCCGGGCACCGCGATCCCGAGCTGCGCCAACACCGACGGCGGCGACCTCGGCGTGCTCAACCCGCGCGCCCGCGGCATGGCCACGCGCACGCGCCCCCTCGTCGACGTGTCCGGCGGCCTCTTCTGCACGCCCGACATCACCGACGCGCCCTTCATGACGCTGCGCAACACCGACGACGCGATGCTCGTCGTCAACGCGCCGCTCTGCCAGGCGCCGCTCGGCCTCGGGGGCTGCGGGCTCGAGCAGCAGCTCGAGGCGGTGTACCGCGCGCTCATCACGCAGTCGCAGTCGGGCGGGCGCAACGTGGGCTTCTTGCGCCCCGACGCCACGCTCGCGGTGCTGGTGCTCACCGACGAAGAAGACGGCTCCGTGCGCGACTGTCGCTACCACGACGGAGTGGGGGCGTGCGCCGACGCCGCCGACGTGTACGAGCCCGCCGCGACGCGCTGGGCCTCCGCCGACCTCAACCTCCGCTTCTACCTCGGCGCCGCGGGGGGCCCGCAAGATCCCACCTGGCCCCTGGAGCGCTACGTCGACCCCGCGCGCCCCACGCGCGGCCTGCTGGGGCTCAAGCCCGGCCACCCCGAGCGCATCGTGTTCGGCGCCATCACGGGCGTCCCCCTCGCGGTCCCACAGCGCGCCGACGGGCGCACCGACTGGGACGCTCTCCTCGGTACCGCCTCATCCGGTCGTCCTGATGACTTCAACGCCCGCGACGGCGCTCGCGCCTACACGAACTCGTCGGATCGGTCGGGCCCCACCTCGATGCGCCCGAGCGATCCCGACCCGATGTGCGCGACGCGCACGCTGCCCGCGTGCAGGCTCCGCGGCAGCGCGCCGACCCTGAGCTGCGGCGTGAGCGATCAGCCCTACGCGTGGCGCGCCCGACGCATCGCCGAGGTCGCGCGCCGCTTCGACGAGTCGGCCCTGTGCGGCGGCGCCCCCTGCCGCAACGGCATGGTCGCCTCGATCTGCGAGACCGGTGACGCGACGCCCTTCAGCGCCTTCGCCGACATGATCGGCCGCCGCGTGACGCGCTGAGCACAAACGAGAAGGGCAACCAGCCTCGCGGATCTGGTTGCCCTCATCGTGCTACAAACCTGCGGAGGCGGCAGGATTCGAACCTGCGGATGGGTTGCCCCATCAACGGCTTAGCAAGCCGCCGCCTTAGGCCACTCGGCCACGCCTCCGTCGCCCGCGTATTTCGCGAGCGGACGGAGTGGGTACCACAGCCTTTCTCCCCCGACAAGCTCTCTTCGCATCACCCGCGCGCAACGAGCATGGCGCCCGCCGCCAGGAGCATCACGTACACGCCGTTGCGAAAGTGGCGCTGCGAAACGTGGCGATGCGCGAGCTCGCCCAGCACCATGCCCACGGCGAGCGCGGGCGACAGGGTGAGGCTCGCGCGGACGCTCTGCGCGCTCACCAGCCCCTCGCGCACGTACGGCACGAGAAACACCACGTTGAGGGTGAGCCACAGGGCGTTGAGGGTCGCGCGAAAGGGCCCCTTGGCGGTGATCCAGCGGCTGATCACGTAGACCGCGAGGGGCCCGCCTACGCCGAACATGCCGTGCACGGCGCCGCCCGCGGCGAGCATCGCGCGCGAGGTGTTCACCGTGAGCGGTCGCGTGGGCGTGTTGCGCGCTGCGCGGGCGAGCTCGACGCACGAGAGCACCAGCACGAAGGCACCGAAGGCGCGCTTGAGCCACGACTCGGGGAGGCGCGCCGCGACGAGCATCCCGACGGGCATCGCGGCGAGCATGAGCGGGAGCACGCGCCGCAGGAGCACCGCGCGGTCGATGTCGGCCCGACAGCGCACGGTGAAGTACGCCGAGAGCACCATGTTGAGGGGCACCAGCGCCGCGAG
>CAISKJ010000960.1 GCA_903885885.1 uncultured delta proteobacterium | reverse complement strand
GGGCGCGCGCGTGCCCGCGGCCCCTCGTCGTGTTCCTCGACGAGGTCGATGCGCTTCGTGACACGGTGCTGCTCTCGGTGCTTCGGCAGCTGCGCGACGGCTACGACAATCGCCCCGGCGCCTTCCCCGCGTCGCTCGCGCTCGTGGGCCTGCGTGACGTGCGCGACTACAAGGTCGCCTCGGGCGGGAGCGACCGGCTCAACACGTCGTCTCCCTTCAACATCAAGGCGCGATCGCTCTCGATGCGAGAGTTCACGGCCTCCGAGGTCGAAGAGCTCCTCGCGCAGCACACCAGCGAGACGGGGCAGCGCTTCGCCCCCGACGCCATCGCGCGTTGCTTCGAACTCACGCAGGGCCAACCCTGGCTCGTGAACGCCCTCGCCGCCGCCCTCACGCAGGAGCTCGTTGCCGATCGCACGCAGGCCATCACACGCCTCGACGTCGAGCGCGCGCGCGAACTGCTCATCGCACGGCAAGACACGCACCTCGACAGTCTGGCTGAGCGCCTCCGAGAGCCGCGTGTTCGCGCCGTCATCGAGCCGATGATTCAGGGCGCAGCCCTGGCGACGCTCACACCCGACGACCTGCGGTTCTCGATCGACCTCGGCCTCGTGCGCCGCGACGACGATGGCACCGTCGCGATCGCCAACCCGATCTACCGAGAGATCATCGTGCGCGCGCTCACCGACACGATCCGCGCGTCCATTCCGAAGTTCGCACCGACGTGGCTGCGCGCCGACGGAACCCTCGATCGCCACCGCCTCCGAGATGCGTTCGTGGCGTTCTGGACGCAGCACGGCGAGGCGCTCCTCGGGAGCTCCCCCTACAACGAGGCCGCTGCGCATCTGGTGTTGATGGCGTTCCTGTCGCGCGTGGTGAACGGCGGCGGGCGCATCGATCGCGAGCTCGCCATCGGTTCGAAGCGCCTCGACCTGTGCCTCGTGTTTCATGGCGAGCGCCTCGCGATCGAGGTGAAGACGTGGCGCGACAGTGACAAGGCGAAGGACCCGATCGAGGCGGGCCTCGCGCAACTCGACGAGTACCTTGCGCGCCTCGGCCTCGCGGCGGGCTGGCTCGTCCGCTTCGATCAGCGCAGCGCAGCGCCTCCGCTGCCCGATCGAATCTCTGTCGCAGAGGTCACCTCGCCGCGCGGCCTCGCGGTCACCGTCATCGGCCTGTAGCGCCCTCGCCGGGCGTCCGCAGGCATCTTGCACATCATCTCGCGAGCGAGGAGGCCGTCCCTGCGTCACCCTCGGTGAGGCACTCCATCGAAGCTGCTGACGCCAAGGTATTTCTCCATCTCACCCAAAGTGGAGACGGAGTAAGACGGCGGCTCGAAGCATCGCGTAAGGGGTGTGAATACAGCCCTCGGGCCGTCACACCGGGAGGTGAGACGAGCTTCGCCGAAGCGCAACGAGGCGCGAGGCCACGACGTCAGCGTCGCAAACGGAGAACGCGCCAAACACGCTTGTTATCGGCCTGAGCCCGCTTGCGAAGCGCTGACGCGGCGCGCACAACGGTGGGGGTCATGGCACGCACCGACATCACCCAGAACGACCCTCGGGGGCCGTCGCTGAGGGCCCTCGAGCGGCTCACGATGCTCCTCCTCGGCGCGCACATCGAAGCCGCGCAGCTGGCAGTCGTCGCCGGTCTCGACGCTGCTACCCTCGAGCGCTTTCTCACGCGTCGCTGTGTGTCGCTGGACGCGGTCGACGTGCTCGCGATCGTTCGCACGCTCGGGTGCTCCGCCGACCAGCTCCTCGGCCTCGCGCCCGACCTTCCGCGCCCCGCAGTGACACGGAGGTGCTTCGAGGCAGCGCGAGCGCGGCTATCGGGCAGCGCCACCGCCCGCACGCCACCGCGCGCGCCAAAACACGCGCCTCGCTCGGTGTTCATCACCGCCGCAATGGCCACGACGGACTCACCATCGCCGCCGCCGCGGCCGCTGCGCGCGGAGATGATCGCGTTGCAGGCTCTCCCGCAGCGGCTGCGGATCGCGCTGTCGAGCGCGGGCATCACACAGGCAGAGTTCGCGCGGGTCGCGCGGATGAACCTCGCGCACGTCGCCGACATTTTGCGCGGCCGGCGGATCAACGTGACCGTCGCTACGCTGGTGACGATGGCGCAGACCCTCCGCTGCGAGACCGACTGGCTGCTCGGCTTGAAAGACGGCGGGCCAACCGCGGCGTCGATGCGGCAGCGCTTCGGCGACATGGGTGGCCGCGTCGCTCCGCGCGACGACGCCCCCCCGCGCGACGACCAGCAGCCGCTCCGCGCGGCGTTGCTGGAGGCCGCCCCCGCCGCCGGAGCGCCTGGCCCCGCCACCGGGTAGCGACTCGCCGCTAGGCTCGTCTGCGTGAACGGTCCCCGAACTCGCGGGTGCGCGCTGTGCGGGCCTTGAGCGTGTTCCGAATCCGTCGGTTGACGTACGGCTTGCGGCCAATTTTCACGCTCGCGAAACGGGTGACGTACAGGGGGGGCCGCGCAGGTACAAACGCCATGCTCGCCGGGCGCCCCTCCGCGCCCTGAGGGTCTCGGACACGACTGCGCTTTCGGCGCCCGTTGCGCGCGCGACGGTGTGTGCGCGGTCCGTTGCGCTCGAAACCTGGTCGCCGACGAGCCGCGTCGAGGTGGAGCGGATGGGCGCAACTGCGCGGCGGGGAGTGAACGCGATCTGGCGCGATGGGCCCCGAGCTACCGCTCCGTCCCCCAGCAAGCCAACCACGACGAACGACATGACTACAATG
>CAISKJ010000959.1 GCA_903885885.1 uncultured delta proteobacterium | reverse complement strand
CGCCTACGTCGCCGCGCTCGCGTCGCGCCGGGCGCCGCGCCTCGCGCCCGCGGTCCTGGTCGCGCTCACCGTCGCGTGGGCGGGCCTCGACCCGCGGCTGCGCGTGAGCCTCGAGACGCCCCCCGCGACCCCGCCGAGCACCATCGCCGACGCCGCGCTCTACCTCCGCGCGCACCCCGTCGCGCCGACGCGCGGTCACGGCGCGGGCGTGTTCGCGCCGTGGGATCGCTCCAACGAGATCCTCCAGGTGTCGGGCCGCCCCGTGGTGCACACGAGCTTCGGCCCCTACGTGACCCCGATGCTCTATCGCGACGGCGAGCGCGCGTGGCGCGGCGACGGCGAGGGCCTCAACGACTTCATGGCGCGCGCCGACGCGGGCCACGTGGTCACGGGCCTGCGCTACTACCTCAAGATGCGCGACGCGCGCGGCGGCGCCCCGCTGCGCGAGCTCGCGGGCGGAGCGAGCGCGCCGAACCCCGCGTTTCTGCGCGCCCAACCCGCGGCCCTGCTCTGGCTCGGCGGCGGCGGCCTCCCCGACGAGGGCATCGCCCACGCGCGCCACTTTCTGCCGGTGTTTGCGAGCAGCGAGGCGGTGCCCCGCGTCGAGCCCGCGATGCCCGCGCTCTGGGTGTACGAGCGCGTCGCCGGGGCGCGCATCGTCGGCGCGGCGCCGAGCGGCGCGCGCGTCACCGCCGTCGTGACACTCGTCGTGCGCGGCGTGCCGCGCCCCTGGGTGGCGTGGACGGTCGCCGAGCGCGACCGCTTCGAACTCATCGTGCCGCTGCCCACGGCGCTGCGCGCGGGCGTGATTCGTACCGCGGAGCGCTACACGGTGCAGGCGGGCGGGCGCGCGGTGGGGGCCGTCGAGGTCTCGCTCGACGCGGTGCGGGCGGGCGCCACCGTCGCGGTGACGCCGTCGCCCGACGGTTGACTAGCGCGCCATGACGTAGGTGCCGGGCGCGTCGCAGACGGGCTCGTAGCCCCTGGCGCCCATGGAGGGCGGCGCCGTCTCGCCGCGCGACTGCTGCGCGAGCCACGCGTCCCACGAGACCCACCACGAGCCGTCGGCGGGCGCCGTCGACTTGAGGAAGGTGTCCGGGTCCGTATAGGTGTCCGTCGCGCGCGTGAGCTTCGTGCGAAAGCGCCGCCCGCGGTGCCCCGGCTCGCTCACGATGCCGGCGTTGTGACCGCCGCTGGTGAGCACGAAGGTCACGTCGCCGCGCGTGTAGCGGTGAACCTTGTAGACCGAGCGCCAGGGGGCCACATGGTCTTGCTCGGTGCCCACCACGAACATGGGCGTGCGCAGGTCGCTCAGGCAGATGGGGCGGCCGCCCACCTGGTACTTGCCGTCGGCGAGCTCGTTCTGCAGGTAGAGCTGGCGCAGGTAGCGCGAGTGCATGCGGTACGGCATGCGCGTGGGGTCGGCGTTCCACGCCATGAGGTCGTTGAGCGAGTCGTCTTCGCCGAGCAGGTAGCGGCGCATGCCGCGGCCCCACTGCAGGTCGCCCGCGCGCAGCGCCACGAAGGCGCCCACCATCTGGCTCGCGTCGAGCACGCCGCGGGCCTTCATCGACTCG
>CAISKJ010000958.1 GCA_903885885.1 uncultured delta proteobacterium | reverse complement strand
TACCTCGCGCAGCCGCCCGAGGCGCGCTCCCTCGCGCTCGTCGCCGTCGCCGACCACGTCGCCGCGCGCCGCGCCCTCGCCCGCGCGAGGCTCCCCGACGCCCGCGTGTACGACTCGTGCGAGGCCCTCCTCGCCGCCGAGCGCGACCTCGATTTCGTCGACATCGCCCTGCCCCCGCACCTGCACGCGAGCGCGGCCCGCGCGGCCCTCGACCGCGGCCTCCACGTGCTCTGCGAGAAGCCGCTGTGCACCACCGCCACGGACGCCCGCGCCCTCCTCGAGCACGCGCGGCGCGTGAAGCGGGTGGTCTTTCCCTGTCACAACTACAAACACGCGCCGGTGGTGCGCGCGGTGCGGCGCGTGCTCGACGAGGGCCTCATCGGCGACGTCACCCTCGCCACGCTGCACACCTTTCGGCCCACCCACGCGCGCGGCGTGAGCGAGTGGCGCCCCGACTGGCGCCGCGAGCGCCAGTACGCCGGCGGCGGCATCGGCATGGACCACGGCAGCCACACCTTCTACCTCGCCCTCGAGTGGCTCCGCGCGCCCCCCACGGCGGTGTCGGCGCGCGCGTGGAGCGTCGACGGCCACGACACCGAGGACAACCTCGCGTGCTCCGTCGACTTCCCCACGGGCATCGCGACGGCGCACCTCACGTGGACGGCGGGCGTGCGCAAGGTGATCTACACGCTCCACGGCGCGCGCGGCGCCATCCGCGTCGAAGACGACGACCTCGAGGTGTCGCTCGCCGCGCCCGGTCGCCCCCCGCGCAGCTGGGAGGTCGCGCGCACCTCCGTGGCCTCGGCCTGGAGCGACGCGGGCCACGCCGACTGGTTCGTGCCCCTCCACACACGCTTCGTCGAGGCCATCGCGGGCGGCGAGTGGGCGGGCCCCGAGGCCGTCGAGGCGCTGCGCTGCGTCGAGCTCATCACCGCCGCGTACGCCTCCGCCGCCGAGGGCGGGCGCCAGTGCACCCTCTCGCGCGAGGCGCTCGCGTGATCGACCTCGCGGCCTCGCTCGCCTTCTTCGCCCTCGCCGCGCTCGTGGGCCTCGCCTTCGGCGTGCGCGCGCTCCTCCTGGGCGCGGTGAACTACGCACGCGTCGACCGCGACGGCGGCGGGCCCCTCCTCCCGGCCTCGTCGATGCGCGCGGGCTACTGGGCGCTGCAGCCCGTGGGCGCGCTCCTCGCGCGGCTCCGCGTGACGCCCGACGCCATCACCCTCACCGCGCTCGCGCTCGGCCTCGGCGCCGCCGCGGCGGCCGCCACGGGGCACCTCGGCGTCGCCGCCGCGCTGCTCACGCTCTCGTCGCTCGGCGACGCGCTCGACGGCATGGTGGCGCGCGCCACGGGCGTCGCCTCGCGCGCCGGCGAGGTGCTCGACGCGACCGCCGATCGCTATCAAGAGTTCGCCTTCCTCGCGGGCCTCGCGATCCTGCTCCGCGGCGACGCGCGGCTCCTCGGCCTCGCGCTCCTCGCGCTCCTCGCGGCGGTGACGGTGAGCTACGTCACGGCCAAGGCCGAGGCCCTGCAGCTCGACGCGCCGCGCGGCGCGATGCGACGCCCCGAGCGCGCCGTGTACCTCGCCCTCGGCGCCGCCCTCACGCCCCCCGCCGCGCTGCTCGCCGCGCGGATGCACGCGCCGTGGATCGCCCGCGCGCCCCTCGCCGCGACCCTCGCCCTCGTGGCGCTCGTGGGCAACGTCTCGGCCCTGCGCCGCGTCCGCGCGCTCATGGACGCAGCGCGCGTCGCCGACGCCACGCCCTTCGCGCACCGCGCGCAGGCGCGCGACGTGATCGCCCTCCTCCGCCGGCACCAGGCCGCGTCGGCGATGAGCGCCGCGGTCGACTTCGGCGTGATGATCGCGTGCGTCTCGGGCCTCGGCCTCGGCCCCGTCGCGGGCACCGTGTGGGGAGCCTCGGCGGGAGCGCTCACCAACTTCAGCCTCGGGCGCCATTGGATCTTCGAAGCCCACGAGCGCGCGTGGGCCCCGCAGGCGCTCCGCTACGCCGCGGTGTCGGCCGCGAGCCTCGGGCTCAACGCCGCGGGCGAGTACCTCGTCGCCGTGCGCCTCGGCGTCGCCTACGTCGCCGCGCGCGCCCTCACCGCCGTCGTCGTGAGCCTCGCGTGGAACCTCCCGATGCAGCGCCGCTTCGTGTTCCCCGCGGCCCCGGAGACGAGCCCGTGAAGCCCTCGCACCCCCTCGACCAGCGCCCCGCCCTCGTGACCGAAATCCCCGGGCCCCGCAGCGCCGCCCTCCGCGCGCGCGAAGACGCCCACCTCGCCCCGGGGCTCCAGGCCTACGCCGTGATGGCGGGCATCGCCGTCGACCACGCGCGGGGCTCGGCGGTCACCGACGTCGACGGCAACACGCTCCTCGACCTCGTGGGCGGCATCGGCGTAGGCGCCCTCGGCCACGCGCACCCCGCGGTGGTGAGCGCCGTGCAGACGCAGGTCGCGCGCGCCTCCGTGGGCCCCTTCGCGAGCGCCGCGCGGGCCGAGCTCGTCGAGCGTGTCGCCGCGCACGCGCCCGCCCCCGGCGTGCATCGGCTGCAGCTCTACTCGACGGGCGCCGAGGCCGTCGAGAGCGCGCTGCGCCTCGCGAAGTCGCACACGGGCCGCCACGAGTTCGTCGGCTTCTGGGGAGGGTTTCACGGCAAGACGCTGGGCGCCTTGTCGCTCATGGGCTCGACGTTCAAGCACGGCCTCGGGCCCATGGCGCCGGGCTCGCACCTCGTTCCCTACGCCGACTGTTACCACTGTCCTTTGAAGCTCACGCACCCGGCGTGCGGGCTCGCGTGCGTCGACGTCGCGCGCCAGCAGGTGCGCCACGCGTCGACGGGCGCCGTGGCCGCCGTGATCGTCGAGCCCATGCAGGGAACGGCGGGCAACGTGATCCCCCCCGACGACTGGCTCCCGGCCATCGCGGGCCTCGCGCGCGAGCTCGGCGCGCTGCTCATCGTCGACGAGATGATCACCGGCTTCGGGCGCACGGGCACCTACTGGGGCACCGACCACACGGGCGTCGCGCCCGACATCGTCACCGTCGGAAAGGCCTTCGGCGGAGGCTTTCCGCTGAGCGGGCTCCTCACCACCGACGCCATCGCGGCGGCGCGCCCGTGGTCCAACCCGTCGGGCTCGTCGTCGAGCTACGGCGGCAACCCGCTCGGCGCCGCCGCGGGCGCCGCGGCCCTGCGCGCCATCGACGACGAGGGCCTCGTGCGCAACGCGCGCGACGTGGGGGCCGCCCTCCTCGCGATGCTCGCGCCCTTCGTCGATCGCTTCCCCTTCGTGGGCGCGGTGCGCGGCCGCGGGATGTTCCTCGCCGTCGAGCTCGTGCGCGACAAGCGCACCCGCGAGCCCCTCGCGCCCGAGGCCTGCCGCATGGTCTTCGACGCGTGCCTGCGCCGCGGGCTCCTCGCGATGGCCTACGCGCCGCGCGTGCGCCTGCAGCCCGCCCTCACCCTCGACGCCGCCACGGCGCGCAACGCGGTCGCCATTCTCGACGAGGTGTTCACGTGGATGGCGTGCGACGGCCGCTGGCGCCGCGGTTGAGCGCCGCGCGCGCGGCGGTCCCGCGCTGGGCCCTCGCCGCGGCGATCCCCTTCGTCGCCTGGGGGCTCTACACCTTCGCGCGCGGCGAGCGCCGCTGGGAGGTGCTCGCCCTCACCCTCGGCGTGCCCGCCCTCGCGGCCCACAGCGACGCCACGCGCCGCGCCCTCGCGGGCCTCTACCCCGTGGCCCTCACGGGCCTCTTCTACGACGCGATGCGCTTCGTGCAGTACGCGGGCATACGCCCCGGCGACGTGCACCTGTGCGACCTGCGCGACCTCGAGGCCCGCCTCTTCGGCATCACCTACGGCGGCCGCCGCGGCACCGTGCACGACTGGCTGCAGGCGCACCCGTCGCCGCTCCTCGACGTGCTGTGCGCCGTGCCCTACGGCACCTTCCTCTTCGCCGCGGTGGCCTTCGGGCTCTACCTCTACCGCCGCGACGCGGCCGCGCTCCAGCGCTACGCGTGGACCTTCCTCGCCCTCAACCTCCTCGGCTTCGCCACGTACCACCTCTACCCCGCGGCGCCGCCCTGGTACTTCCACGCGCACGGCTGCGCCGTGGACCTCACCGCCCACGCCAGCGAGGGGCCCAACCTCGCGCGCGTCGACGCGCTCCTCGGCGTGGGCTATTTCCACGGCTTCTACGGCCGCTCGCACGACGTGTTCGGCGCCGTGCCCTCGCTGCACGTGAGCTACCCGCTGCTCTTCGCGCTCGTGGGCTGGGCCTACTTCGGCCCCGTGCTGCGCGCGATGGCGGTGACATTCTTTGTCACCATGTGCTTCGCCGCGGTGTACCTCGACCACCACTGGATCGTCGACGTGGTGCTCGGTGTCGCCTACACCCTCGCGACCTACGCGGTCGTGCGCCTCGTCCACGCGCGCGCGACGCGCCCCGCGCCGTGAGCCGCGCGCGTCGCATCGCGGAGCTCCAGGTGCGCTACGCCCGCGCGATCGTGCTGGCGGGCGCCCTCACGGCGGCGCTCGCGCTCGTCGTCGCGCGCACGCTCCCGCTGGCCAACGACTGGGTCGAGCTGCTGCCGCGCACGGCGCCGAGCGTGCGCGACCTGCGCGAGGGCGAAGGGCGCGTCGGGGGCCTCTCGACGCTCACGCTCGTGGTGTTCTCCCGCGACCTCGCGGCGATGGAGCGCTTCGCCGCCGACGCCGCGCCG
>CAISKJ010000957.1 GCA_903885885.1 uncultured delta proteobacterium | reverse complement strand
GGACGCGGACCGCGCGGCCGAACGCGCGCCCCGGCGTCGTGCGTCACCACCGGCGCAGCCACCGCGGCGACGGCCGCGTCGGGCGCGCTCGCGTCGGCGACGGCCACCGCGACGCCCGCATCGATCGCCGCCGCGGCGACGCCCGCATCGACGACCCGGGCGCCCGCATCAACGACGATCGTCACACCCGCATCGACGACACCCGTCACACTCGCATCGACCGCGAGGGGCGCCGCGGGCACGTCGATCTCGGTCTGCGCGGCGCTGGCGTCGTCGAGGGCCAGCGGCGGCTGCGCGGCCGCGTCGGTGTGCAGCGGCAGCGCGGCCGGCGTCGCCGACGGACGGGCGGTCGCGACGACGTCGTCGGTGCGGCGCTGCGTGGCGAACCACAACACGCCGCCGAACGCGCTCACGCCGAGCACCACCGCCACCAGGCCGAGGAGCAGGCCCTTGCGCGAGCCGCGCGCGGGCGCGGGCCGCGCGATCTCGCCCGAGGTGAGGTTGAAGGTGCCGTTGGGGTACCCCTCGGCGCCCATCGGCGGCTGCGGCGGGAACGGCATCGCCCCCGGCGCGCCGTAGGGCTGCCCGTAGGGAGCGCCCTGTCCCATCGGCGGCGCGGGCGCCACCACGGGCACCACGGGGGCGCTCATCTCCATGGTGGCCTTGAAGGCCGGAACCTTCGCGGTGGGCGGTCGCGGCGGAGCCGTCGAGGGCGGGGCGCCGGGCACGCTGTCGAGGTCCATCGCGAGGGTGCCCGTGCCCACCTCGCGCCCGTTGTCGGCGGCGACGAGGTCGGGGCCCGCCGAGGGCGCGGGCACCGAGGGCTGCGACTGCGTGACGCGCTGCACCTGGCCCGCGAGCGACTGCGACACGAGGGGCGGCCCGTGCGAAACCACCGTGGGGCCGCGCATCGCGCCCGGGGCAAAGCCCGCGGGAAACTCGGCATCTTGCGACGTGGTGTTCACGAGTTCGGTGGGCTCGTCGACGACGACGCCCTCCATGCGCGCGTGCGTGGCCTCCTCTTCGACGGGCGCGAAGCTCGGCACCACCGACGACGCGGGGGTGTACGGCCCCGCTGCGACCGGCGCGACCGCGTGGCGCGGATCGACCCGCGAGGGCGTCTCGTTGAACTCGGCGTACCACCGCGCCTGCGCCCCGTCGGAGGCGTACGGGAGCAGCGCCGACCCGAGGTCGCGCATGGTGGGGTAGCGGTCGTCGGGGCGTCGCTGCAGCGTGCGCATGAGCACGGCTTCGAAGCCCGGGTCGAGGTCGGAGCGATGGATCCGCGGAGGCACCGGATCCTCCGAGGTGATCGCCGTCATGAGCACGAGCAGCGTCTCGGAGTAGAAGGGTTTGGCGCCCGTGATGGCCTCGTAGAGCATCACGCCCAGGGACCACTGGTCGGCGCGCCCGTCGAGCGAGCGGGCCTGCATCACCTGCTCGGGGGCCATGTAGCAGGGCGTGCCGAGGAGGGCGTTGGTGCGCGTGAGCTCGGGCCCCGAGTGATCGAGCTTGGCGATGCCGAAGTCGAGGAGCTTCGGGTGCCACTGGCGCTCGGGCGTCACCGTGAGCAGCACGTTCTCGGGCTTGAGGTCGCGGTGCACGATGCCCTGGTCGTGCACGGCCGCCACCGCCGCCACCATGGGGAGCATGAGGTCGACGGCGAGCGCCTGCGGCAGCGGCCCCGAGCGGCGCATGAGGGCCTGCAGGCTCTCGCCCTCGAGGATCTCCATCGCGAGAAAGGCCGTGCCCTCGTGCGCGCCGAAGTCGAACACCTCGACCACGTGCGGGTGGTGGAGCCGCGCCGCGGCCATCGCCTCGCGCTCGAAGCGCGCGAGCGCGTCGGGGTGCGTGAGCGTGCGATCGTGCAGGAGCTTGAGGGCCACGCGGCGCCCCATGGGGTACTGCACGGCCTCGTACACGACGCCGAAGGACCCCACGCCGAGGGTCCGCGCGATCTGATATCGCCCGAAGGTCTGGCCGGGCTGAAGTGCGCTGCTCAACGAGGGGGCCATCGCCCTACTTTCACCCGAAGAATCCATCGCCCCGACGGGGGCGGGTGCGCCCGCCAACGGGGCCTGGAAAAGTATCAAAACAAGCGTTGCGCAAGTGTAGTGCCGGTTCCCCCTGGCGATGTCAATTCCCACACGTTCGCGGGGTGCGGTGTTGCTATAAGGGTGGGCGCTGCCATGACCGACGCCATCTCGAAGATCGACTCGCTCTCACGGGGCTTTCGCGCGCGCTACCTCCGCTACGCCGACCTCGAGGCGCAGATGCGCGCGTGGGCCGACGCCTTCCCCGACCTCGTGCGGCTGCGCTCCATCGGGCGCTCCCTCGAGGGCCGAGAGCTCTGGCTGCTCACCCTCGGCCGCGACCCCGACCGCGTGCGCCCGTCGGTGCTCATCGACGGCAACATGCACGCCTCCGAGGTGGCCGGCTCGAGCGTCGCGCTCGCCCTGGCCGAAGACATTCTCACCCTCCACGTGCAGCCCGACGCCGACGTGCGGGGCCTCAGCGACACGGTGCGCGACCGCCTGCGCGACGTGCTCGTGCACGTGCTCCCGCGCATGTGCCCCGACGGCGCCGAGGCCGTGCTCACCACGGGCGCCTACGTGCGCTCGAACCCGCGCGACCGGCGGCCCGACCGCGAGCGCCCCCGCTGGCGCGCGGCCGACGTCGACGGCGACGGCCAGGCCTTCGTGATGCGCAAGGTCGACCCCGGCGGCGAGTACGTGGAGGCCCCCGAGGTGCCCGGCCTCCTCGTGCCGCGCACCCTCGACGACCCGCCGCCGTACTACAAGGTCTACCCCGAGGGGTTCATCGAGAACTTCGACGGCAGGCACATTCCGTCGCCGCATTTTTTGTCCGACAACGACACCGACCTCAACCGCAACTTCCCCTACGCGTGGGCCCCCG
>CAISKJ010000956.1 GCA_903885885.1 uncultured delta proteobacterium | reverse complement strand
GGGATGCGGAGCGTGAGGGCGCCCGGCAGGGCGAGCTCGAAGACGCCGCGCGCCGCGGGGACGACGGCGGCGGTGGACGCGGTGCGATGGGTGGGCGCGGCGCCGGCGGCGCTGGTGGCGCTGGTGGCGCTGACGGGGACGAAGTGCGGCGTCGTCGTTGCGCGCGTGCGGCGCGTCGCGTGAACGGAGCGGTCGACGTGGATCCCGTCTCCGTTCACGGCGACGCGGAGCACGAACGGAGGCGCTCCCGCGGGCATCGGCAGCACGCGAACGCGGCTGCCGTGGCCGTTGATCGTCGCGGCGATGGCGAGCCGCACCGCGGCGTCGGTCTCTGCGCGAAAGCGCGCGACGAGAGCGCGCTCGACCCGCGCCTTGCGCGCCGCGAAGGCCGCGGCTCCGTCGCCGCGGCCTCGCGCACGAGTGCGTCGGGGTCGTTCAACGATGGCACGAGGGCGTCGGCCGCGGGGTCGCTCGTGACGCTCTCCGCACGCAGGAGGCGCATCGCGGCGAGCCGCACTGGACGCAGCGCGTGAGCCCTCGCGCGGGGGATGAGCTCCGCGGCGGGCGCCGCGCGCTCGAGGTTCCACGCGAGCGTCGTGTCGTGCGCGTTGCGGGCGACGAGCGAGAGCGCGCCGTCGTAGAGTTGATGCTCGAAGAGCGCGCTCACCGCCGCGCGGGTGAGGTCGTCGCGATACCCGCCGTCGGTGTCGCTCGCGGGGGCGGGGAGCAGCAGCGCCTCCATCTGCGCGGGAGCGCTCGCGGACCAGTGGGCGCGCAGCGCGCGGAGCTGCCGCGCGCGATCGCATCGGAGAGCAGGGCTTCGAAGCGTTCGGGCGTCACGCCGCTGCGCGCGCCGGGCTGATCGCCGCGTCCGTCGGAGCGCGAGTCGCCCTGCGGGAGGGGCGTCTCGAGCCCGGGGTTGCTGATCTGCGCGAAGCGGTAGACGTGCCCGTCGAGCACGGCGCGCATGCCGCTCGTCGCGAGGCGACGCGGCTCGCCCGGCACCGCAGGGGCGAGCGCGAGGTAGCGCGCGGCCGGGAGCGGCGAGCGATCGCCGGAGGTGACGCTCTCGTCGGAGACCTCGACGGTCGAGCCGACGGAGAGCGCCCCCTCGAAGACGCGGTCGACGCGGTAGGTGCCGAGCGACACGCCCTCCGCGGTGCGCGAAGAGAGCCGCGTCGCGCGCACGACGTCGCTGGCGTCGTACGCGGTCGACGCGAGGTCGGTGTGCGGAATGAGCGCCGCGGTCGCGGTCGCGGTCGCGAGCGTGAGGGCGAGCGAGGAGAGGAGTGCGCGACGGTTCATCCCGCGCCGTGCTCTCCCGACGGCGCGGTCGTGAGGGTGACGCCGCGGTACACGCGATCGACGGAGATCCCCTCGGCGAACGACGCGAGCGGAACGGTCTCTCCCGCACCGGCTTCGCGCATCTCCCACACGCCGTCGTCGCGGCGCGAGTGGACCTCGATGCGGCGCTCGTGCTGCGAGACCAGCACGTAGTCGCGCAGCGTGGCGAGCTTGCGGTAGCGCACGAACTTGCCGCCGCGGTCCCAGTCTTCGGTCGAGTCGGAGAGCACCTCGACGAGCACCGTGGGGTTGAGGATCGCGTTGGGGTCGTCGGCGTGCGTCTCGATCTCGCCGCACACCACCACCACGTCGGGATACGACGCGAAGCGGACCGTGCGCGGACGCACCTTCTGATCGGAGGTGTGAACCCCGCACGGCCCATCGCCGATCACGCGCGACAGCTCGACGATCATCTGCGCGGCGAGGCGGCTGTGGGCGGGCGTTCCCCCGGACATGGCGTAGGCCGCGCCGTCGACCCACTCGTGACGCAACCCGGTGCGCGCTTCGAGGGCGAGGTACTCCTCGTACGAGAGGTCTCGAACCGCTGCGGCTTCGCCCATCATGCGCGTGATCATGGCACGGCCTCGGGGCGCGCCGAAAGCAGCGGCCTCGACGCCGCCGCGGTTCGGTCTGGGTGTCGCACCCCCTATGGTGACCGCGGGCGTCGAGGGCGCGCGATGGACGTCGCCCGGGGCATCGTGTACCGCATCGCCCCGTGAAGCTCCCTCCTCGCGCTGCGCTCGCGGCGGCCTTCGTCATCGGCTGCGACGCTTCGCCCGAGGCTCCCGCCGCGCGCGACGCCGCGGCCGACGTCACACCCCTCGACGCGGCCGACGCGGCGCCGCAGTGCCCCCTCCGCGACGCCGCGGGCACCTACGCGCTCAGCACGGAGCACATTCGCGCCGCCGGCCTCGAGCGCACCTTCACGCTGGCCGCGCCGACGGCCCCCTGCGGGGCGCTCTCGCTCATCGTGGTGTTTCACGGCGACGGCGGCGCGGCGGGGCGCACGCAGCACTTTCTTCACCTCGAAGACACCACGCTCGGGCGCGCGGTGGTGGTGTACCCCGACGGGCTTCCCCTCGCGGGCTCACCCACGGGCTCGGCCACCACGTGGGACGTCGCCACCGCGCCCGACCGCAACCGCGACGTCGCCCTCTTCGACGCCATCGTGGCGACGATGCGCGCGCGCTTCACGCTCGACCCGCGACGGGTCTTCGCCACCGGGTTGAGCCGCGGCGCGTACTTCACCAACCAGCTCGGCTGCGTTCGCGGCGACGTGCTCCGCGCCATCGCGCCCAACGCGGGCGGAGGCCCCACGGCGGTCGCCGGTCCCGACGCCGGAACGATCGCCTACGAGGGCGTGACGCTCGCGGTGTGCCCCACGTCTCCCGTCTCGGCGATGGTCATTCACGGCGACGTCGACACCACCGTCGCGCCCGCCGAGGGCGAGCGCGCGCGGCTGCACTGGGAGCACGCCAACGGCTGCGCCAACGTGCGCGAGGCGGTGGAGCCCGCGCCCTGCGAAGCCTCCACCCGTTGCCGCGCGGGGCAGCGCGTTCTCTGGTGCCTCGTGCCCGACCTCGGTCACCTCTACTGGCCCGCGTTCCGCGAGTCGGTGTGGGGCTTCTTCGCCTCGCTGCCCTGAGCGGACCCGCGCCGCGAGCGCCGCCGCCGCGCGGCGAGCATCCGAGCGGCGATGACCACCGTCGAGAACCGCTCGCGCCTCGCCGCCTCGCCTGCGGTCGTGTTCGCCTTTCACGATCGCCCCGAGGCCTTCACCCTGCTCAAAACTCCTGTGGGCATGCCCGGGGGACACCAGCCCTTTCAAGGTGTGTCAGGGAGTCTGGTCAGCGAACCAAAGATCGAAGTAGTCTTCTTCGGAGCTGAGAAAACTGCCAAAACGCGGAGACCAATTCATGTTCTTCTGGGATCGAACCTGGGCCCTCACTCGCATGACCTTCGACGTGATCAAGAAGGACAACGAGATGCTGCTCTTCCCCCTCCTCGCAGCCATATCGTCGGTGCTCTTCAGCCTCGCGATGCTCTTCCCTACGGTGATCACCGAGCTGCTCCACGCGGGGCGCCTCGAGTGGCAGCCGTTGCAGATCGCGGTGACCTTCGCGACCTACTTCGGCCTCGCGATCATCACCACCTTCTTCAACACCTGCGTGGTCTACACCACCCGCGTGCGGCTCTCGGGCGGCGACGCTACCTTCGGGCAGAGCGTCTCCTTTGCGTTCTCGCGCTTCGGGCGGATCCTTTCCTGGAGCCTCCTCGCCGCCACCGTGGGCCTGCTGCTCTCCATGCTCGAGAACGCTGCGCGCAAGGGGAAGGGCGCGGGGGCCATCCTGCTCTTGGTGCTCCGCGGCATGCTCTCCATCGCGTGGAACGTTGTCACCCTCTTCGTCGTGCCCGCGATGGTCTATCGCGACCTCGGGCCCATCGACGCCATCAAATCGTCCATGGACACCCTGCGCAGCACCTGGGGCGAGAGCCTCGTGCGGCACTACGGCATGGGCCTCGCGACCTTCGTGTTCGCCCTCCCGGGCATCGTCGGCGCGATGGTCATTCTCTTCGCCTTCAGCAGCGGTCTCTCCGTGGGCCTGGGCGTCGCGATGCTCGGCGTGGTCGGGCTCTATCTCCTCTGCGTGGCGCTGGTGTTCAACGTCGCCAACGCGGTCTTCAACACCGCCCTCTACCACTACGCCACCACCCAGCAGACGCCCGCGGGCTTCTCGCCCGAGGTGCTCCAGAGCGTGTTCGCCCAGTCCCGACCCTGACCCTCGGCTCGCTGCGCTGGGTGCTGCGCGGTCTTCGCGTCGCCCGCCTCCGTCGCCCGCCTCCGTCGCCCGCCGCGCACAACTGCTTGAGCTACCCTGAGCGCTGGTCTCCTCGCTCCGCGACCCGCGGTCAGCGGAGCCAGGCCCCGATCGGTGCTGGCACTTCGTCGACCCCGAACCCGCGCGCGTGGACGAAGCCACGATGAAGGGCGCCGCCCGGTCACCCCCGCGCACGCCGCGCGCTGCGTACTCTGCGCCGCCGACGCGCGAAAGACACACTTCGGGTTTTTCCTGCCCCCCATCGAAGCCGGCATCTATGGGTTGGCGCGGGCGGCTATGAGACACTTGCGTCATGGTCAACGCCACACGGAACGAGATTGTGTCGGCGGGCGCCGAGCCCCGCCCCGTCCTCACGACATCCGAGCAGAGGCTCGTCGCCGAAGCCCTTCGCCGCGCAGAAGAGACCCGCAACGTCATGGAGGACGCGCTCGTCGGCTTCGGCCGCTGGATGCTCGTGAGCGTCTTCGACGACGACGCCAGCGCCGCCCTCGAAGGCCGCAGCGCGAACGCGGTGTGGGCCGACCTCGTGCGGCGCGCCGGCGGCCCCACGCTACGGCTCAACAAGAAGCTGCTCTACGTGGCGCTCCACATCGCGGCGCGCGACAAGCGCATCACCGACGAGTCGTGGCGCAACCTCGAGCCGGGGCGCAAGGCGCTGCTCCTCCCGCTCGGCGACGAGGGGCTCATGCGCGGCGCGGCGCAGCACGTCACGTCGCTCAAGCTCACGCAGCGGGCCACGCAGAAGTACGTCACGAGCCTCCTCGCGGAGCGCGGCGAG
>CAISKJ010000955.1 GCA_903885885.1 uncultured delta proteobacterium | reverse complement strand
CGTCGGCGCCGCGGGCGCGGCGGCCGCGGCGGGCGCGGTGCTCATGGTGCTGCGCAACGGGGCCTTCGACAGCGCGGTCGCGGGGTGCGACACCGACTCCGACGGCGTGCGTCGGTGCGGCAACCTGACCGCCGACGAGAGCGCCGCCGCGCGCGCGCACTACGACACCGCGGTGACCTACAACACCGCGGCGGCGGTGGGCTTCGGCGTCGCCGGGGCGGCGGCCGTGAGCGGGGCGCTGTGGCTGCTCCTCGCGCCGCGGTCTGCGCCCGTGGTGAGCGCGAGCGCGTCGAGGCACGGGGCCGCGCTGCAGGCGGGATGGCGCTTCTAGTGCGCGCTCCCCCGCGCATCGAGACCGAGCGCCTCGTGCTCGCGATCGGCGCCGCGCACGACGCGCCCGCGATGGCCGCGTACCTCACGGCCAACCGTGAGTTTCACGCGCCCACGGCGCCGCGCATGGGCGACGACTACTACACCGAGGCGCACTGGGCGGCGCGCTTTCCGACGCACCGCGACGAGTTCGAACGGGCTCAGTCGCTGCGGTTGCTGGTGCGCGCGAGGGAGGCGCCGCGGGGCGCGGTGCTCGGCGTGGCCAACTTCTCGAACGTGGTGTGGGGCCCGTTCTGCGCGTGCTTTCTGGGCTACCACCTCGACGCGCGCTGGGAGGGCCGCGGCGTGATGCACGAGGCCCTCTCGGCGGCGCTCGCGTACGTGTTCGACGACCTGGGGCTGCACCGCGTGATGGCCAACCACCTGCCCGAGAACGTGCGCAGCGCGCGGCTCCTGCGCAGGCTGGGCTTTGTGCCCGAGGGCTACGCGCGCGACTACCTGTTCATCGACGGCGCGTGGCGCGACCACGTGCTCACGGCGCTCACCAACCCGCGGCCCGCACCGCGGCGCTGAGTCAGCGGGCGTCGGGGTCTGCGAGCCAGGCGGCGAGGGCGTCGGCGTCGAGGTCGAGCACGAGGTCGCCGAGGCGCTCGGGGCCTACGCCCTCGAAGCGCGCCGCGAGTGTGGCGTGCTCCTCGGGCGAGAGCGGGCGCGCGAGGCGGTGCTCGAACTGACGCGTCAGCGCGCGCTGCTCGCCGCGCGAGATACCCTGCGTGTGCCCAGCGTTCCACACCCGCTTGATCAACGCGCGGGCCTCGGTGGTGTCGACCATGACGTTCTCCTGCGATGCCTCGCCCTCGCCTCGGGCGAGCACCAGATCTTGTACCACGACCTCGAAGAGGCGATCTCCTCGGGGCACGGCGCCGTAGCGCGAGCGAAGGTCTACGATCGCCGCGCGCAGCGTGGTGCCCGCGCCCATGAGCCGCAGCGCGACTGTGTCGTCGGTGTGCGGTAGCTCCGACAGCACCACCAGCGCGAGCGGCAGCCCGTGGAGCGCGTAGAACCCTGTGGGCCAGTCGGGCATCGGGCGCGCGTTCCATCGCGCGATCGCGCCGTCGGGCCTGCCGCCGCACAGGAGCCATGCGCGCTCGACGGCGCGCGTCGGGTCGAGCGTCCCGGCGTGGCGCGCGTTGAGGAGCTTGCGCGCACACGCTTCGACATCCTCGATCGAGGGCGCCTCCTGGAAGGGCTCAAACACACAAGGGTCGTCGGTCATGCGGCCGATCAGCCCCAGCGCGTGGCGCTCTTCGGTGCGTTCGGGAGACGGCGCGAATCGAAGGTCTGCCCGCTGCGCTTTGAGCGATGCCACCTCGAACTCGCGCTCGAGCGTTCCGAGGTCGTCGAGCATCACGTCGAGGATGTTCTTCGCCCGCGCGTCGTGTGGCGTCGCCATGAGCGCCCGCGGTGCGAGGCGCGAGCCATCGCGCGAAATGCCATTGCAGAAGATATTTCGCAGAAAACGGGGGTGGCGGATCGCCATGGCGGAGGGGTGGCGGCCGCCACCCTGGCACGCTCAACTCGCTCCGTGAATCGCGTTTGACAGGCGCGCGGGGCGCACGTATCCCTCCGCCGCCATGATTGCCGAGACACGAACGCACCTGGGCTCCGTGAGTCGTCGCCTGCGCAACCTCGAACACTACCTTTG
>CAISKJ010000954.1 GCA_903885885.1 uncultured delta proteobacterium | reverse complement strand
GTGCATCGCGGGGCGCTGCGGACTTCCCTGCCCCGCGGGGCAGACGCGCTGCGGCACCGCCTGCGTGGTGACCGCCAACGATCCCGCGAACTGCGGCGCCTGCGCCAGCGCCTGCACGACGGGGGACCTCTGCGGCGATGGCACCTGCCGATCGACCTGCGGTGCGGGTTAGACCATGTGCGGGCGTTCGTGCTTGACGTTCGCCACGGACTTTATTTATTGCGGCGCCTGCGGGCGCGTGTGCGCTGCGGGCCAGAGCTGCGTCGCGGGGAGCTGCACGCTCGTGTGCCCGACGGGCCAGGTGGCCTGCGGCGCGGTGTGCTCGAACCCGCAGACCGACAACACCAATTGCGGCGCCTGCGGGCGCATGTGCGGCCTCGCCGAGACGTGCACGCGCGGGGTCTGCACCCTCACCTGCCCCGCGGGGCAGACGGCGTGCGCGGGCATGTGCACCGACGTGACGCGCGACCCGAGCAACTGCGGCGCGTGCGGTACGGTGTGCCCGTCGGGGTGCTTCAGCGGACGCTGCGCGAGCGTGCAAGACGTCGAGGCCGCCTTCGAGAACAACTGCCTGCTCTACACCTCGGGGCGCGTGTTCTGCTGGGGGCGCCGCACGGGGATCCTCACCAACGTGAGCGGTTTGTACCTGCACTTTACGACCCCGCAGCAGGTGACCGATGGCATTCGCAGGCCGCTCGAGAACGTGCGGCAGATCGCGCTCGCGCAGGACCGCGGCTGCGCCCTCGGCCGCGACGGCTCGGTGCAGTGCTGGGGCGCGGGCTACAATCTGGGCCCGGTCGCGGGCCTCGCCGGCGTGACGCAGATTCACGCGCGCAACGAGTCGAACTTCTTCGCCGTGACCATGGCGGGCGCGGTGTACACGTGGGACGGCATCCCGCGCGCTGCGACGGCGCCCGCGACGGCGGTGGCCGGCGTCACCAACGCCGCCGAGGTCGCCGGCGGGGTGGGCTTCGGCTGCGCGCGCCGCAACGACAGCACCGTGGTGTGCTGGGGCACGGGCACGAGCGGCCAGCTCGGCAACGGCGCCAGCGCCACGAGCGCGACCCCCGTCGCGGTGACGGGGCTCGCCGACGCCGTGCAGATCACCGCGGGCTCGGCGCACGCCTGCGCGCTCCGCCGCGGCGGCACCGTGGTGTGCTGGGGGCTCAACGCCGCGGGCCAGCTCGGCGACGGCGGAACCACCACGCGCAACGCGCCCGTGGCCGTCGCGGGGCTCACCGGGGTCACGCAGGTGCGCGCGGGCACGGCGCACACGTGCGCGGTGCTCGCCGACGGCTCGGTGCGCTGCTGGGGCGCCAACGGGTACGCGCAGCTGGGCAACGGCGCCACCGCCGCCGCGCAGCCTACGCCGGTGGCCGTGGCGGGCCTGGCGCTCTCGCGCTCGGTGGCTGCGTACGAGCACCACACCTGCGCCGTCGGGCGCGACGACCGCGTGCGCTGCTGGGGCTACAACCCCTGGGGCGAAGCGGGCGGCGGCACCGAGGCGCAGCCCACCCCCGTGGAGGTGCGCGGCCTCGCCAACGTGACGGACCTGCGCGGGCGCATCACGAGCGGAACCATCTATGAGAGCTCGGTGTTCAAGTGCGCGCTCCTCGCGAGCGGCGCGGTCTCGTGCTGGAGCACCGTCACCAGCTCCGCGGCCACCGCGGGCGCGCTCGGCAACGGCGCCAACCTGCCGTCGATTACGCCGGTGTCGGTCACGGGCCTCACGAACGCGACGCAGATCACCGTGGGCGGCGCGTTCGTGTGCGCCCGCAAGGCCGACGGCACCGTGGCCTGCTGGGGCACCAACGGCGTCGGGCAGCTGGGCAACAACAGCACCACCGCGAGCAACGTGCCCGTGCTGGTGCGCACCGCGACGGGCACGCTCGGCGGTGTGCTGGAGGTGCATGCGGGCACCAACCACGCGTGCGCGCGGCGCACCGACGGCACCATCTGGTGCTGGGGGTACAACTTTCACGGTGAGCTCGGCGACGGCACCATGAGCAACCGCTCCGTCGCCGCGCCGGTGACGGGGCTCACGGCCACCGCGCAGCTCCAGGTGGGCTCAAACTTCGCGTGCGTGCGCCTCGGCGACGCGATGAACCGGGTGATGTGCTGGGGACGCAACATCGAGTACCAGCTCGGCGACGGCAGCAACACCAACCACTTCCGCCCGGGTTACGTAACGGCCCCCACGTCGACGATCACCGCGCCCGTCACGCAGACGGGCATCACCGCGCTGCGCTGCGAAGAGACCGGCTGCTGGGCGCGGCTCACCGCGGGCACGGCGCATCGCTGGGGCTTCGGCGCGATCATTCTGTCGCGCGTGAGCGCCGACCCGATCGGGGTCATCAATCTCCCGGGCTACCAGGAGCAGGGCTTCGGCGTCACGTGCACCCTGCGCACGGACATGAACCTCTACTGCCAGGGGCTCAACGAGTTTGGCCAGGTCGGCATCGGCCGAACCTCCTACAGCGAGCCCGCCACGCTCGTGCCGGGGTCCTACGCGCGCATCCAGGCCGGCGTCGCGCCGGGCCTCCCCTGCGCCATCGAGCGCACCACGGGCCGCGTGCTCTGCTGGGGGCCCACGCGTAGCAGCTACCTCACCAACGCCGGCCCCGCGCCCGGCGTCGACGGCATCACCCGCGCCCCCGCGGTGATCACCCTGCCGTAGCGCCCGCCACGCGGCGCGAAGGCGCGTATGCTCCGCGGCGCCATGAGCTCCCCCACCGCGCTCCCTCGCATCCCCGACAACGACCTTCTGGGCAGCTTCGGGCCCTCCACCGCGCAGCGCCTCGCCTTTCAGCGCACCCTCGCCACGCAGTCGGCGCCCGTGGTGCGAGGGCGCATTCTGCACCTGCCGGTGTACTTCCCCTGCACGCCCGAGGCGGCCCACGAGGTGCTCGTCACGAAGGCGAAGAGCTTCGAAAAATCGCCGGGCCTGCGCGTGCTCCTCCACGACCTCGCGGGCGACGGCCTCTTCACCAGCGAGGGTGCGCTCTGGCGCACGCAGCGCAAGCTCATGGCGCCGCTGTTTCAGCCCGCGCCGCTGCACCGCTACGCCGACACGATGCGCCGCGTGGCCGAGCGCGCCGCCGACTCGATGCGCGACGGCGGGCGCATCGACATCGCCCACGAGACCACGCGCATCGCGATGTCGGTGGTGGGCGCGGCCCTCTTCGACATCGACACCTTCGACGAGGCCGACGCCCTCGGCGCGGCGCTCACCACCTGCCTCGCGTGGGTGAACGACAACCTCGCCACGCCCGCGCTCGTGGCCCACGTGCTCATGCTCGACGCCACGGCCTCGCTCGCCGAGCGCACGCAGGGGCCCGTGCGCGCGTGGCTCCACCGGGCCCACGCGAAGGCCTCGTCGCCCTTTCTGCTCCCGGGCGTGCGCGACCCCAAGCTCCGCGAGGCCGTGCGCGTGCTCGACGAGCGCATCGCCCAGATGATCGCCGACCGACGGCGCCAGGGCCTCACCCGCGACGACCTGCTGACCCGACTGCTCACCGCGCGCGACCCCGACGGCAGCGGCGCCGCCATGAGCGACGCGCAGGTGCGCCACGAGGCCGTGACGCTCTTCGTCGCCGGCCACGAGACCACCGCCACGGCGCTCGCGTGGTCGTTCTACCTCCTCGCGCGCGACCCCGAGGCCCTCGCCCGGGCCGTCGCCGAGGCCGACGCCTTCGGCGACGCGCCCATCACCCGCTGGGAGCCCGAGCGCCTCGCGTACTGCACCCGCGTGTTTCGCGAGGCCATGCGGCTCTACCCCCCGATCATGATGGTGCCGCGGCGCACGCTCGAGCCCGTGGAGATCGGCGGCGCCACGCTGCCCGCGCGCAGCCTGGTGTTCGTGAGCATCTACGCGCAGCACTACCGCCCCGAGGTGTACGAGAGCCCCGACCGCTTCGACCCCGACCGGTGGCTCCCCGAGCGCGAGGCGGGGCGCCACAAGTCGTCGTACCTGCCCTTCGGCGCGGGCCCGCGCTTCTGCCTCGGCATGCACTTCGCGATGATGGAGGGCCCCATCGTGCTCGCCACGCTGCTCCGCCGCTGGCGCTTCGACATCGACCGCAGCACCACCATTCGCGAAGACAACTTCGCCACGCTGCGCCCCCTGGGCGGCGTGCCCGCGGTGGTGCGCGCGCGCTGAGCTTCACCACGGGTGGTGCGGGCCGACACCGCGGGTGGTGAAGGCGACGCGCGTGGTACCCTCCGAGGCGATGCAGGTCGACGCGCGCTACCCCCAGCTTCGTGCGCTCTTGTGGAGCCGCAGCACGACGGAGGTCACCGAAGAGGAGGCCTTCGCCCTCTACGAGGCCCACGGCCCGTGGGTGGAGCGCGCGCGCATGTCGCCCGAAGAGGGCCGACTCTTCGACGCGCTCGTGGAGCGCTTCGGGCGCGGGGTGTTCCTTGGCTGAGCGCCGCGAGAATCGCCGCGCGCTGACCCTCCTCGCGCAGGTCGACGGGGCGCTCTTCCGCGAGGCCGCGTGCTGGTTCGCGGGGGGTACGGCGATCTCGTTGCGGTGCGGCGAGTTTCGCGTCTCGCGCGCCGTCGATTTTCTCTGCGCGTCGCGCGAAGGCTATCGGCTGCTCCGCGAGCGCGCGCGCACCGGCGGCGGCCGCGGGCTCTTCTCCGGCGCGGTGTCCATCGTGCGCGAGCCGCGCGTCGATCGTTATGGCATTCGCATGGCCGTCGAGGTCGATGGCGAGCCGCTGAAGTTTGAAATCGTGAGCGAGGGCCGCATCGCCCTCGACGGCTTCGACGACCCGGCGCTCCCGGTGGCCCGCCTCTGCGACGTCGACCTCGTGGCCGAGAAGCTCCTCGCCAACGACGACCGCTACCTCGACGACAGCGCCCTCGGGCGCGACCTCGTCGATCTTCTGGTGCTCGAGCGCCACCTGGGCGCGCTGCCCGCGGCCGCGCTCGCCAAGGCGCAAGAGGCCTATGGTCCCTCCGTGCTCCGCGCCCACGCGGGCGCGCTGCGCCGCTTCCGCGATCGACCCGAGCTCCTCGCCCGCAGCCTCGAGGCGCTCTCGGTGCTGCCGAGCGAGCGTGCGTACGTCACGGCGCGCATCGAGGCGCTCGCCCCCCACGACGGCAGCCCTTGAGCCGCTTCGGCCTCCGCGGTAGACCGCTCGCACGATGGCCTACGCGGACTTGAAGAACGACTTCGTGTTTCGGCGCGTGTTCGGCCGCCACGCCGAGGTGTTGCGCGGGCTGCTCAACGACTTTCTCGAGCGCACCGGCGAGCGGGCCATCGCGTCGATCGAGTACCTGCCGCCGGATCAAGCCCCCGAGTTGCCGGGCGTGAAGCTCTCCATCGTAGATGTGAAGTGTCGCGAGGTGGGCGGCGCCACCTTCGTGGTCGAGATGCAGGTTCTGCCCATTACGGGTTTCTTGAACCGCGTGGTCTACAACGCCTGCAAGGCCTACGTGGGTACGCTGAAGCGCGGCGACACCTACGACGCGCTCACCCCGGTGATCGCTGTTACGGTGTGCGACTTCGAGCTGTGGCCCGACGCCGACCAGCGCGCCACCGGCGGCGTGCAGGTGCCCATGCTCAGCCACTGGCGCATGACCGAGAGGCTCAGCGGAGCGCCGGGCATTCCGCAGGTGGAGTACGTGTTCTGCGAGCTCCCCAAGCTGCGCGGGCGCAAGCCTGCGAACGCCATCGAGCGCTGGGTGGGGCTCTTCAGCGCCGCGCCGCTTCTCACGGCGAGCACCGTGTCGCAGGAGCCCTTCTCTGTTGAGCAGCGCGCCGCCCTCGAACTCGCCAACGAGGCGACCTTCACCGACGAGGAGCTCGAGGCCTACCGCAAGGCCCGCGACGAGGTGCAGCAGATGGTGCAGTACGGCAAAGACGCCGAGCTGCGCGGGCGCAACGAGGGCATCGCCGCGGGCATCGCACGCGGGCGCGACGAGGGCATCGCCGCGGGCATCGCGCCGCTGGTGCGGCTGTTCGAGCGGCGTATCGGGCGCGCGCTCACCGCGACAGAGCACGACGCGCTGCGGGGGCGGTTGCACTCGCTGGGCGCTGAGCGCCTCGGCGACGTGGTGCTCGACCTCGCCCCCGACGCACTGGCGCTCTGGCTCGCCGACACCGCCGCTCGCTGAGCGCGACACGCTGCGCGGAGCGGTGTTTGCGACACTTCACCATATGCGGTGCGCGCCGACACCGCGGGTGGTGAAAGCCTCCGCACGCGCGTCTTGACGCCCCCCGCCCCGCGGCGCGACGCTTCGCACCATGGCGAAGCCCCCAGCACCTCCCCGGTTGAAGAAGCCCGTCGCACCGAAGGCCGACCGCGACCTCGCGAAGCTCCCCGCCGCGCTGCAATCGCGCGCCGAAGCCGCGGCCGCCGTGGCCCACGACCGCCTCACGCGGGCAGCCCGCGCCGCCTTCGACGAGGCCCGCGCCGCGATGGAGCAGGCCGCGCGCGGCTACTACGCCCTCGGTCGCGCGCTCACCGCCCTCAAGACGCCGGGCTACGCCGAGGCGCTGGGCTACGCGGGCGGCTTTCGCGCGCTCTGCGAGGAGGGCCTCGGGCTGTCGAAGACCTCCGTGGCGCGGCTCACCACGGCGGTCGAGCAGCTCACGGCGGGGCAGTATGCGGCGCTGCGTCCGGCGCGCGTCGACGCGCTGCTCGACCTCGCGGCGGCCACGCCCGCCGACGACACTCGCGCCATTCTCGACGGCGCCGTGAGCGCGCTCTGGGACGACGGGCCCACGCTCGACGTGGCGGCGGCCTCGACGGCGCTGCTCCGCGCCTCGGCGGTGCAGGTGCGCGACCACCTCGCGGCCGCGAGCGGGCGCCGCAAGCGCGGGCGCACCGTGTCGACGGAGGAGCGCCTCCTCACGCAGGAGAGCGCCGAGCGGCTCCGCGCAGCGGGCTCGCGCGCCACCGCGAAGGCCCGCGCCACG
>CAISKJ010000953.1 GCA_903885885.1 uncultured delta proteobacterium | reverse complement strand
GCGCGCAGAGCGCGACGACGGCGGGGCCTGCGAAGCACAGCGCCACGCGGAGGGGCGCGTCGGGGCCGAGGCTCGCGAGGGGAACCTCGGCGGCGAGGAGCGGGAGCGCCGCGCGCGCGAGGCCCGGTGAGGCTTCGAAGCGCGCGGTCACGCTGCGGAGGGTGAGCGCCGCGACGACGAGGGCCGCGAGCGAGGCGCCGACGCCCGCCGCGGGGGCGAGCGCCGTGAGCGACGAGAGGGCGACGAAGACGATCGGGAGCAGGCCCACCGCGATGCCGCCGAGCACGCGCCCCGTGGAGGCCGAGCGCGGCGCGAGCAGGCGCGCGAGGCCGACGAAGCCCGCGTGGTAGGCGAGCAGCGCCGACGCGACGAGCAGGTGTCGGGGCACGCCGCCGAGGGTGCGCCACGCCTCGCGCACGCCGTAGACCGAGCCCGCGAGCACGAAGAGCGTCCCGACGAACCAGCCCACGTTCTCGTAGAGGAGCGGGCGCACCTCGGACTCCCAGCGCGAGGGTGCGTGGGGCGCTTCGGCGTGGGGCTCCGGGGCGTCGAGGGAGGCGAGCGCGTCGAGCGCTCCGTGCGCGACCGACGGGGCCTCGAAGAGCGAGGCGGCCGCGTCGCCCGCGTGTTGCGCGTCGTGGTGGTGGTCGGCGACGTGAGGGACGGTGGGCGGCGGCGGGAGCGCCTCGGGCGGTGGCGGTGGCGGCGGCGGAGGAGGCTCGGGCGTGAGGTCGCGCGCGAGCGTCGCCGAGAGCTTGCGCGCGAGCTTCGGCGTCACGAGGCCCGAGCGCGTCCACGCGTCGAGGAGCGCGCTCACGCGGTCGCGGGCGAGCAGGTCGCCGAGGCGCGCGAGGTGCTCGTCGTCGGGCTCGACGAGCGCGCCCTCACAGACGTCGCACACCGCGCGCGACGCAGACCGAAATGATCGGCACGGCAGGCAGAGCTTCATCGGCGTTCCCCTCATGCGAGGGCGGAGGGTGGCACGGATTGCGAGACGTGCACGTCAGCGGCGACCGTTCGTGCGCGTGCTGCGACCGCTCAGAGAATCAGCGCGCTCAGCCCGTTGACCGGCGCGCGCAATGACCCCCACGATGGCGCCCATGAGCGACCACGAAGACCCCGTCGCGCGAGGGTACCGCGACGATCAGTACGTCCTCGAAGTCGCGCGCCAGAGCGCGCTGCGCCACGTGCTCGCCGCGCTTTCCGACGAGCGCGTGAGTGCCGTGTACGTGCGGCGCCGCGTGCGCGCGGCGGTGGGCGCGTGGCTCCTCGCGGGCTCCGGGGCGATGGCGATCAGCGCGTTTCACTGGAGCGCCTACGCGACGCGCGTGCTCCTGGCCGTGTGGGAGGCCGCGCCCGCCGTGGCGCTCGTCGCATGGATCTTCGCGCGCGCCCGCGCGACGACGGCGCTGCGCGCTGCGGGCGAGCGCGCGATGCGCGAGGATGCGCTCACGGGCGACGGCGAGGTGCCCACGCGCGCCCGGGTGAGCGCGGCCTTCACCGAGGCCGGCGTGCACGACGGACGGGGCGAGGGGCTGGTGCTCGCGGGCCTGTCGCTCATGGCGCCGCTCACGCTGCACCTCGCGTACACGGCGATCACGCACGAGACGCCGATCTCGCTCATTCACAACTTCAGCGAGTGGATGCGCACGTCGCTCGTGATCGTGGGGCACAGCCACCTCGTGCTCGCGTTCATGGGCTGGCGGTACACGTGGCGCCTGGCGGTCACCGACCCGGGCCGCAGCGGCGTGCTCGCGGGCTTCAAGGCCGTGGGCGCGGCCGCGCTGGTGGCGGTGCTGCCGGGCGCGCTGCTGCTCGGCGTGCCCATCGCGCTGGTGGCGGTCACGGGGGCGGCCTTCGCGCCGCTCGCGTGGTGGTGGGCCACGAAGCGCATGCGGAGCGACCGCGCCACGCTCGACGACGTGGTGCATGCGGCGCTCGCGCAGACAGCGTAGTCGTCGCGCAACGACCTTCTCTTCGACTCGACCGGACGCGAGGCGCGTGGCCTTCACCACGTGTGGTAGGGCGAGCGCATCTAAATCGTCGTGATTTCAAGATGTTCTTGGTACTCGCTGGTTGCCGCGGGTTGCAAACCCACGGCAACGCGGAGATCGAAAACGCGCCTGAAGTCCGCCGCGGACTTCCCATTGAAAGTCCGCCGCGGACTTCGAATGGATTCTCTCCTCTCTGCACGTTGCCGTGGGTTTCCAACTATCCGTGTCAACTTAGCGGCTCCGCAAGAGGGAAGTCGCAGACGATTACTGCGAGGAACTTCTCGGAAGGCTTCGTCCGCTTCTTTGCGGCGAAGCGATCGGGGCGACGGCACGGGCGCCGCGGCTGGATCTGCGCCAGGGGCAGCGGAACCCACGGCGTTTGAAGGTCAACGCTCAAGTCGCGGCTGATCGGCGCGCGCTTGCGGCGCTCTACGCCGGCGACGCGCAGATCGAGGTCGGTCGCGTGCGAGATCAGCCACGCGGGCAGCGGCTGCGACCGAGGCTGACGCGCGTACATCCCGATCGCTTCCATCAGCAGGGGCCACGAGACCTCGTCGGGCCCCCAGGCGCGCGCACGGGCGACGGCCGCACGCAGCGCGTCCAGCAACTGATACAGCAGCAGCGTCGCCCAGAGCTGGATCAGGATCCCGTTGACGTGGCAGGTGCGCAGCGCGTGCAACCCCAGCGCACGCTTGATCGCCGCGAACGCGCGCTCCAGGCTCCAACGCGCCTCGTAGATCCGCAGCGCGTGCACGGCGGGCAGCAGGGTGGGGTCCCAGACGTTGGTGATGTACGACCACCACGTGTCTCGGACGCGCACTTCGATCAGACGCACGGGCCAGCGCATCCGCTCGGTGCTGGCATCGCCGCCCAGCCAGACGATCCGGTCGCGATACTCGGGCGCCTCGACGAAGGTGTGCTCGACGCGGTGCTCGACGCGCCCCTTCATGCGCGTCACGAAGTAGGTGAAGTGCTCGCCCAGTGCGTCGAACAGGTCGAAGGCGAAGTACCCCAGGTCGAACACGACGAGCGAGCCGGCCGGCAGGGCGCCCACCAGTGGCAGTAGCCGATGGCGCTCGTTGCCCCCCGCGTCGGTGTCGTACGCGACGGCGCGGATCAACCCCGTCACCAGGTCGACCGCGGCGCCGACGCGACCGCCAAGGCCGCTGAGCTTGCCCGACGCCACGTGCGGGAAGGCGTCGGACTTGCGCGCGACCGCGTCGAGCGTGGTGTCATCGATGCCCACGAGTGCGGCGGCGAAGGGCGCGAGGCGTGCCCGGTCTGGATGGGCGACCGTGTCGGAGCGCAGCGCCGCCACGGCGTGGGTCAACAGGAGAAGGAAGGCGGTGTGCGGGATCGCCTCCAGGCGCTGTGCGAAGGCCTGACTCGAGACGTGCAGCGCCGCCACACCGGCGACGCCACCCAGGCGAAGCTCTCGCACCAGGGCGCGCACGGACGGCAGGCCCCGGATCAACACGTCGAGAACACAGAGCACGACGACTTCGATCGTCAGCACACGCGCGCGATAGTGCGGCAAGCCAGTGCGCAGTGCGTCGGCCACGAAGGTCGGGGTCAGCGTCTCGCGCACTTGCGCGTTCAGGGCCGCAGCTTCGGCAACCGAGAGGCGCGCAGGATCATGAGCGTCGGTCATGCACCGACGGTCGCGGAGCTCCGGTGCGCAGCCAAGCAAGAACTCCCTTGCGGAGCCGCTAAGTTGACACGGATAGTTTCCAACCCGCGGCGACGAAGCGCGTCAGAAACGTTCGCGAATCACAGTGATTTTGATGCGCCCGCCCTGC
>CAISKJ010000952.1 GCA_903885885.1 uncultured delta proteobacterium | reverse complement strand
GTCGTCGAGGGGGCCTCGGCGTCGGGGTAGGGCTCGCTCCAGCGGGCCTCGTGGGTGGTCTGCGCGAGGAGCGTGACGAGGTTTCGATCGTGCGCCGCGAGGCTCTGCAGGAGCGCGAGGCGCGCGCCCGCGACGGGCTCGGCGGGGCGCCCCGGGTCGGGCGCGTAGTCGTAGCCGTAGGACTCGCCGCGGGCCGCGTGGGCGGCGCCGGGGACGAGCTTGCGCGCGACGATGTGGTGCGTGAGCCCGTCGTCGGCGAGGCCGCGGATCGCGAGGCCGTCGGGGGTGGTGCACACCTCGACCTCGCGGCGCCACTCGGCGGGCAAGAGCTGCAGGATGAACGCGCGGACCTCGCGCGTCGCGGGCGTGCCGGGGGACTCTTCGGGCGCCTCGGTGAGCAGCGCGAGGAGATCGTCTTCGCGCGCGAGGAGCGGTGGCATCGCGGCGCGGTAGGCGGCCACGAGGGAGACCTCGTCGCGGGTGTCGTCGACGGCGCGGTACGAGAAGCCGAGCTCGCGTCCCTGGACCAGCGCGGGGCTCTCGTCGCCGCGGCGCGCCTCGAGGATGTGCCTGCGCCCCTCGGCGTCGGCGAAGCGGAGCACGAAGCCCTGCGGCGTGAGGGCGGCGGAGAGGTCGTTGCGCCACGCCTCGGGCAGCGCGGCCGCGAGCAGCTCGACGAGCCCCGCGGGCGCCGGGCGCTCGTCGGGGAACACCTCGAAGGACCCCGTGGCGAGGCCCTCGTTCTCGGGGGCGGCGGCGGCGACGTCGATCCATCCGAGGAGCTCGTCTTCGCGCGCGAGGAAGGCCTTCGCGGCCTCGCGGTAGGCGGCCACGAGGGACACCTCGTTGCCGTTGTCTTCCACGGCGCGGTACGAGAACCCGAGCGCCTGGCCCCGGAGCAGCGAGGGGCTCTCGTCGCCGCGGCGCGCTTCGAAGATGTGCCGGTGGCCCTCGCGGTCTTCGAAGCGCAGCACGAAGCCGTCGTCGAAGAGCGCCGCCGAGAGGTTGACGCGCCACGCCTCGGGCAGCGCGGCCGTGAGCAGCTCGACGAGCCCCGCGGGCGCCGGGCGCTCGTTGGGGAAGGGCTCGAACGACCCCGTCGCGAGGCCCTCTCCCTCGGCCGCGACGGTCTCTTCGGTGAGCCACGGGGTGATGCTCGGCTCGTGCGCGGCGAAGGCCTCGAGCGTGGTGCGGTAGGCGGGCGCGAGGGCGCCCTCGTCGAGCGTGGTGTCGACCAGGGTGTAGCCGTACGAGAGGCGCTGGCCCTCGACGAGCGCGGGCTCGTCGTGGTGCCGCGGGCGCGCGCTGAGCAGGTGCCCGTGGCCGCTGCCGTCTTCGAAGCGCAGCGCGAAGCCGCCGGGCGTGAGGGTGGCCACGACGCGGTTGCGCCACGACGGGGGGAGCAGCGTGGTGAGCAGCTCGGCGAGCTCGGGCGAGGTGTCCTTCGCGTCGATGGCGTCGATGGCCCCGAGCGCCGCGAGGATGTCGGCCTCGTGGGCGGTGAACGCCGCGAGCACGGCCTGGTAGGCCTCCACGCGGTCGGGCGCGGCGAGCGCGGCGTCGGGCAGCGTGTAGCTGTAGACCATGGCCGAGCCCGCGACGAGCGCGGCCCCCGCCTCGGGGCGGCTGCGGCGCACTTCGAACACGTGGGGGCGGCCCTCGGCGTCGTGGCAGCGCAGCGCGAAGCCGTCGGG
>CAISKJ010000951.1 GCA_903885885.1 uncultured delta proteobacterium | reverse complement strand
GCTCGCCGCGTGGCTCGCGTCGCCTACGGCCACCTGCGCCGCGCCGCGCCCGCCGCCGTGGCCGCCACGAGCGCACGGAGCGCCAGCGGCTCACACGGGAGGCTCACCCTCGCGGCGAGGCCGCGCGCCGACCTCCTGCGTGCCACTTCCCGTCGCCTGGAACTCCGCTTCTCGGCGCCTGGAACTGCCCCGCGGGTGGCGGCCCGCCACCCCATCGCCACCCCGCCGCCACCCCGATCCGCCACCCCACGATTTCGCGAAGCCCTTGCCGCAAGGGCATTCACGCGATGGCTTGCGTCTCGCACTGCCCCCGGCCCCATGGCATCCCACGACGAGCGGGCGAAGAACATCCTCGACGTGCTCCTCGACGACCTGGGCACGCTGGAGCGCGAGTTCGAGGTCCCGTCATTGCGCGCGCAGCGCGCCGATCTGCGCTTCGCGCCGTCGCCGAAGCACACTGCGACGCGCCGCTCGCTGGGGATCCTCGGTCTGATGACCGAGGTGGCGGCGCTCTTCGAGCCCTTCTCGTGGGCGCCGTCGATCGACGAGGTGCAGGGCTGTCTCCGCAAGCTGCTCAACGCGCAGCACGCCGGCGCGCTCACCCCATCACGCGCCGTGGAGCGCATGTGGCTCCTCTGCGCGGGGCGCCCCGACGCGGCCCTCGCGCACTTCGGCGCGATGCCGATGGCCGGGTGGCCGTCGGGGTTCTACGCGCTGCGGGGGTTGGCGCTGGTGATCGTGGTGCTGGCCGAGCTGCCGCGCACCGACGACACGGTGGCCCTGCGACTCATGGGCGCGATCACGACGCGACGGGGCGCGTACGCAGACCTGCGGGCGCGCCTCGCGACGGTGCCGCGCGGGGCGAAGCTCTTTGAGGTTGTGGTAAGAGACATGGTGCTCGCGCGCGCCGCGGGCGACGGCGAGGAGGCGACGATGGTCGACACGAGCGAAGCCAGGGCGTTCATCGAACGGGTGCGCAACGAGGGCCGCAACGAGGGCCTCGAAGCAGGGCTCGAGCGCGGGCTCGAAGCGGGGCTCGAGCGTGGGCTCGAAGCGGGTCTGCGCCCGCTGGTGCGTCAGTTCGAGCGACGCCTCGGTCGGCCGCTGTCCGACGCCGAGCGCGGCGCGCTCGCCTCGCGGCTCGACGTGGTGGGCCCCGACCGCCTCGGCGACGTCGTGCTCGACCTCGACAGCGCGGCGCTCGCCGCGTGGCTCGCCTCGCCCAACGCCACCTGAGCGCCCCCGGGTCGATTGTGCTCGCCTGCGGCCGCCGAGCGCGGCTTCACCACCCGCGGTGCGCGTCGACACCGCGTGTGGTGAACGTCGCGGCGGGGCCCTTCGCGCGGTAGAGTCGCGCGATGGTCGCCGCCTCACCGTCACAGCCGCCGCCGGCGCCCGACGCGCGCCTTCCAAACCTCCGCGCCGACGTGCTCGCGGGGTACCGCAACGCCCCCGACACGATGGTGGCCGAGGTGATCGATGGGGAGCTGTCGCTGATGCCGCGACCGCGGCGCCAGCACGCGCGCGCGGCGGGTGAGCTCCACGGCGAGCTGCGCAATCCCTTCGACCGCGGTCGCGGAGGGCCGGGCGGGTGGGTGTTCTTGCCCGAGCCCGAGCTTCACCTCGGGGCCATGCCCGACATCGTGGTGCCCGACGTCGCGGGATGGCGCCGCGTACGGCTGGCCGCGGACTTCATGGCGGCCGATGCCCCCGCCCACATCGCGCAGGCGCCCGACTGGGTGTGCGAGGTGCTCTCCGATGGCACCGAGGCGAAGGACCGCGGGAAGAAACGACGGATCTATCGCCGCGAAGGGGTGGGGCACTACTGGATCCTCGACCCGCGTGACAAGAGCCTCGAGGTGTACCGCCTCGTCGAGGGCAGGTGGCTCGAGGTCGACACCTGGGAGGGCGACGTCGTCGTGCGCGCGGAGCCCTTCGAGGCCATCGAGCTCGACCTCGCGACGCTCTGGCGCGTGTAGCGCGCGGGGCACGACGTCGCCACGACGAACCGCGAGTTCTTGGCGCCGGTCACTCCGCGCCGGTGGCGACCCGCCACCCCGTCGCCACCCCGTCGCCACCCCATTCCGCCACCCCGACATTTCGCGAAGCCCTTGCAGCAAGCACGTTCGCGCGATGGCGCGCAGCTCGCACCGCGCCCGTCCATGACGTCGCACGACGAGCGGGCGAAGGATATCCTCGACGTGC
>CAISKJ010000950.1 GCA_903885885.1 uncultured delta proteobacterium | reverse complement strand
GTAAGAGGGTGTTGCCGTGGAATTCCCCGCGGCTTGCGGCAGATCCGCGTCGTCGGTCGTCGTCACGCCACCTTGCGATACCGCGGGGTATCGCTGCGGTGACGTTCCTTGTCCGACTCGCGGCTCTTTGCAATCCCCGGGGTTTCCACGGCGCCCCCACGGAATCACACGGAGACACAGCCATGAGCAACGTCAGCATCCTCGGCGCCTACAACACGAAGTTCGGCTCCCTCGTCGACGTGAAGGACATGATCTCCTTCAAGAAGAAGACGGACCGCCAGTCGTTCTACGAGCTCATCTACGAGGCCGGCCGCGGCGCCATCGCCGACGCGGGCCTGAGCCCCGCCGACATCGACGCCGTGTGGATCGGCGCCTGCTCGCCGGGCCGCTTCGTCAACCAGGAGCACGTCGCCGCCATCGCCACGGGCATCGACCCGGCGCTGCGCTTCAAGCCCATGACCCGCACCGAGGCCGCCTGCGCCTCGTCGTCGGTGGCCATCTACGACGCGGCCTACGCCATCGAGGCGGGGCGCTTCGGCAACGTGCTCGTGGTGGGCGTCGAGAAGATGAACCTCGTCGACACGCCCTCGATGACGCAGACCCTCGCCACGTGCTCGTACTGGCCCGAAGAGGGCGCCAAGGGGAGCACCTTTCCCGCCCTCTTCGCCGAGCTCGCGAAGGCGTACATCGCGCACTACAAGCTCTCCGAGAGCGAGTGGCGCGCCCAGGCCGCCCACGTGGCCGCGCTCATGTACCGCAACGCCGCGAAGAACCCGCTCGCCCACGTGCAGAACGGCCCGCAGACCGCCGCCGAGATTCTCGGCCTTCCCGACGCCGGTAAGGGGTCGAACATGATGATCGCGGCGCCGCTGCGCCTCCACGACTGCTCGCTCGTGACCGACGGCGCCGCCGCCGTGGTGCTCACCAGCACGACGCGCGCGAAGGCGCACCGCGCGAAGGTGGTCGAGCTCGCGGGCATCGGCCACTCGGTCGACTACCTCCCGCTTTCGAAGCGCGAGAACAAGCACGTGCTCGAGGCCGGCAAAGACGCCGTGGCCAAGGCCTTCAAAGAGGCCAACATCACCGCGAAGGACGTCGACATCGCCGAGGTGCACGACTGCTTCACCATCAACCAGCTGCTCACCACCGAGGCCCTGGGGCTCTCGGCCGACGGGCGCGCGGGCCTCGACTACATCGACGGTCGCTTCACCGCCGACGACGCGCAGGTGTGCGTGAACCTCTCGGGCGGCCTCAAGGCGAAGGGCCACCCCGTGGGCGCCACCGGCGCGTCGATGCACGCGCTGGTCTACAAGCAGCTCATGGAGGAGCCCATCGGCCTCGCCCCCACGAAGAAGACCCCGAAGGTCGGCGTGACCTTCAACGTCGGCGGCGCGGGCGTGAGCAACGCCGTGTCGGTGCTGCGCCGCGTGCGCTGAGCGCGCTCTACGCCCCGCTGCTTCGCCGCCCGCGGTGTGCGCCGCCGGGCGGCGTCGGTCAGAACAGGTATCGCACGATCACCACGCCGGAGCCGCCGGCCGCGTTGGCGCCGCCGCCGCCGCCGGTGTTCGCCTGCCCCGCGACGTTGTACGCGCCGCCGCCGCCCGCGCCGGCGCGGCCGTCGCCGTCTTCGCCGTGGCCCGCGCCGCCGCCCG
>CAISKJ010000949.1 GCA_903885885.1 uncultured delta proteobacterium | reverse complement strand
GCACCACCTCGATGGTGCCGCGGATGTCGTCGAGCTCGCGCAGGAGCTCGTAGACCTCTTGCGCGGGCCCCGCGGCGATGGAGGCCACGCGCAGCGTCTCGCCGGGGCGCAGGGCCCGCGCGCGCGTCGCGATCTCGCGCTTCACGAGGTCTTTGCGGGTGCGGATGCAGGCCGAGCCGGGGAGGTGCACCGTGGCGAGGTGCACGGCCTTGGCGAAGAGCGACGAGCCCTCGAAGGTGCGCTCGTACACGAAGCGCATCACTTCGAAGTCGCCGGGGTAGCCGAAGGGCTTGGTCTTCGCGCGCAGCAGAATGGGCGCCTGGAGCAGGTGCGCGTCGAGCTGCTTCTGCGTGAAGTGCTTGAGCGCCTCGCGCGCCGCCGGGCCCGCGCGGCGCACCTCGTGGTCGGCGGCCGAGGTGAAGTGGATCATGTCTTCGACGAAGCCGCGGCGCAGCGTCTCGACGAGGGCGAGGCGCGCGGGGCTGTCGGACTCGCCGTGCACCACCTTCCAGGGGAGGGCCACCTCGGTCGCGGCGAGCTCCTCGGCGGCGTCTTCGAGGAAGAGCCGAAACTCGGCGATGATCGACTGGAACTTCTCGTAGCCCTCGGCGTGCCAGTGCTTCGAGGTGCGCGACAGGACGCGCGCCCGATCGGCCGCCCAGCCGCGCACGTCGCGGACGTGCTGCACCGTCTCGATGTCGAGGAGGGCGTCGGAGAGCGAGGCGCCCACGATGACCGTGCCGCCGAGGGCGCGGGCGGTGACCACCACGGCGGTGCCCTGGTAGGCCTCGTGGTCGTCGAAGCGCACGATGAGCTTCGCGAGGTGCGTGTGCGGCTGCGGCGGCGCGAGGCGCGTGGGCCAGGCGAAGGCCACGCCGCTCTGCGAGACGTCTTGCATCACGCAGACGTAGCGGGTGTCGTCGAGCACCACCTCGATGGAGACCGAGATGGGGGCGAGGTCGCTCGGGCGGTAGCGAATGGGGCGAAAGAAGATCTCGCGTCCCTGGGCGCCCTCGAGCTCTTCGTACGCGCGGCCAGCGGTCTCGATCGGCGGAGGCGTCGGGCGATCGTTCATGGGACTTCTAGCGGCTCACACGCAGAGGGTACAGGTGGGGTATAGAGGCGGAGGGCTTCAGTGGAGCCGCGGCGCCGCGGGGAGCACGACCTCGAAGCGCGTCCCGCGCTTGAGGTGCTCGGGCGCGACGAGCCGCAGCGAGCCGCCGTGCGACTCGGCGATGAGCCGCGCCATGTAGAGCCCCATGCCCATGCCGAGCTCGCCCTTGGTCGAGAAGAAGGGGTCGAACACGCGCCGCGCGAGGTGCTCGGGGATGCCCGTGCCCTCGTCTTCGACGGCGAACACCACGGTCTCGTGCGGGCCCACGCGCGCGTCGACGCGAATGGTGTGATTGACCTCGGTCGCCTGGAGCGCGTTGCGCAACAGGTTGACCATCACCTGCACGAGCTTCTGGCGGTCGCCCTGAATGGTCGGGAGCTTGGGGCCCACCGACACCACCAGCTTGCGCTCGCGGTAGGCGACGTCCATGCGGGCGACGGTCTCGGCGTCGCGCAGCACGTCGGCGGGCTCGAGCGGCGTGGTGGCCATGTCGAGCGCGCCCCGCGACGCGAACTGGTTGAGCGACGTGAGGCTCCCCAGGAGGTTGCGCATGGCCGCGACGCTGACCTGCAGCGGGTCCATCACCTGCGTGGGCACCTGCCAGGTGGTCGCGATGCGCTCGAGCAGCATCAGGCTCTGGAGCACGTTCTTGAGGTCGTGCGTGACGCCCGCCGCGAGGCGCCCCATGGTGCCCAGGCGCTCCATGTGCTGCATGTGCTGCTGCGTGGCGCGCAGCTCGTCGAGGGCGTTGCCCAGCTCCTCGGAGCGCCGCGCGAGGAGGTTCACCAGCCGGATGTTGAGCCGACACTGGTGCACGTACTCGCTCGCCTGCGCCACGGCCGCGAGGAGCTCATCGGGATCCCACGGCTTCTTCATGTGCCGAAAGACCCGCGCGCGGTTGATCGCTGAAATGAGAACCGGCGTGTCGGTATAGGCCGTGAGGAGAATCCCCGCGACGTCGGGCTTCAACCCTCGGAGCTCTTCGAGGAGCTCGGTGCCCGTCATCTCGGGCATGCGGTGGTCGGCGATCACCACGTCGATGTTGGTCGTGACCGCGATCTCGAGGGCCTGCTTGCCCGATGTGGCGGCGTGGACAACGTATTCGCTGTCGAGAAAGGCCTGCAATACAGCGATATTCTCGGCGTCGTCGTCGACGATGAGAATGGCTCCCGTCAGGGTCTCACCGACGCCATAGCGGGTCGCCAGCGCCGAGAGCGTGTTCTGGTCACTCACGGCCGCGGAGTGTAGGCACGGAGCGACGCGCCATTCAACGCGTCATCCCGAGCTCATCGCCACGAAGCACGCACCCAGGGCGATGAGCAGCGAAGCGGCCAGCGAGAGCGCCACGACGCGCTTCTCTGCGCTTGCGGTCTTCGACTCGGAGGAACCCGAAACACCTGCGGTTGCGGCGATGTTCATTGGCTTCGACGCCCCACTGTTCAATGGCTGTGCCGACGCTCGTTGGGGGGATAGAAATAACCCCCTATCGCGATGCGCGGATCTCCCGCACGGTGTCGAGAATGCGCTCGGCGACTTCGCGTTTGTCCATGCGTTCAAGCGCTTCGGCGCGTGCCGCGCTCACCAGGGTGACCACGTTGTCGGCGCCCTCGAAGCCGTGCTCCGCGAGGTTGGCCACCACGAGGTCGCACCCTTTGCGTGCAAGCTTTTCGCGGGCATGTGCAACCAGGTCGCCGGTCTCGACGGCGAAGCCCACCAGGATGGGGCTTCGCGCGTCGCCCCGGGCGGCCCCGAGCTCGGCGAGAATGTCGGGGTTCTTCACCAGCCGCAGGGTGAGCTCGGCGTGGCTCTTCTTGATCTTCGCGGGGGCCACCTCGGCGGGCCGGTAGTCGGCCACGGCGGCGGCCATGATCACCACGTCGAAGCCGCTCGCCACGGCGGTGACCGCGTCGCGCATCTCGACCGCGCTGCGCACCCGCACCACGGCCACGCCCGCCGGGTCGGCGAGGGCGACGGGGCCCGCGACGAGGGTCACGGCGGCGCCGCGGTCGCGCGCGCCCTCGGCGATCGCGAAGCCCATGCGCCCCGACGAGCGGTTGCCCACGAAGCGCACCGGGTCGATGGCCTCGTGGGTGGGCCCCGCGGAGATGAGCACCCGCAGGCCCTCGAGGTCGCGCCGGGGCGTGAGCGCCGCGACCACGGCGCGCGCGATGGCCTCGGGCTCGGTCATGCGTCCGATGCCCGTCTCGCCGCTCGCGAGGGGGCCTACCACGGGGCCGATCACGGTTACGCCGCGGGCCCGCAGGAGGGCCACGTTGGCCTGCGTGGCGGGGTGCTCCCACATGCGCGGGTGCATGGCGGGGGCGACGAGCACGGGGCCCTTCGCGGCCACGAGGCACGTGGTGGCGAGGTCGTCGGCGAGGCCGTGCGCCATGCGCGCGAGGAGGTCGGCCGTGGCGGGCGCGACGATCACCGCGTCGGCCTTGCGCGTGAGCTCGATGTGCAGCTCGCCGGGGTAGCTCGCGTCCCACAGGTCGATGCGCGCGGGGCGGCCTGTGACGCCCGCGAAGCTCACCCCCGTGACGAAGCGCTGCGCGGCCGCGGTGAGCACCGTCTCGACCTTCGCCCCAGCGCGGAGAATCTCGCGCGCGAGGGTGACCGACTTGTACGCCGCGATGCCGCCGCCGACGACGAGGAGCACCTCGCGCCCGGCGAGGGGACCCACTTGTTCGCTGCTCATGGTGTGCTGTCTCCGAGGCGCTGCGACTAGCGCGCGCGGGGTCGTTGGGGCGCTTGCGCGGGACGTCCAGCGGGCGCCGCGGGGCGTTGGCCGGGACGGGCGCCGGCGGCGGGCGCGACGTTCTGATGCCGCGCCAGCGCGGCCTGGTACATGGCCTGCTCGACCGCGCTCGGGAGCGGGCGCGTGAGGTGCTCGCGGACCATCCATCCGGCGGCGCCGGAGAAGCCCGGACGACGGACCTCCTGCATGTCGTTGGTGCCCGCGAGCTGCGTCACCGCGAGGTACTGGTCGGCCGTGTACTCGGGGTGGTCGTCTTGCCGCGCGATGGGCCCGCCGCCCACGTTCTGCCCCGTGCCCACGTGCCAGATCTGCAGGGTGGGCGGGTACGCGTCGGTCCACCGCTCGCGCACGGCCTGATCGCCCTCGCGCAAGATGCGGTACCGCGTGATGTGAAAGCCCGGAATGCCCCGCTGCGTGAGCACGCGCATGCCCGCGGGGAGGTACGGGTCGGGCTGCTCGCGCTCTTCGAAGCGGTCGACGCGGGGCATCACCTTGCGCACGAAGGTCACGGTGCGCTCGCTGCGCGCGCCGAGGAGCTCGAGGCGCAGCACGCCGTTGCCGATGCGCCGGTGAATCACCACCGGGAACGGCAGGCTGTTGCGCATGCGGAGGTTGATCGACGGGTACACCACCGTCGCGTCGAGGCCCATCTTGATGTAGCCGCTGGGGCGCGTGTGGGGCCTGCGGTCGACGACCTCCATGCCCGCGAAGAAGCTCGCCGCGAAGAGGGTGCCCGCGATCTGACAGGTGCCGCCGCCCACGCCGTCGATGAGCTCGCCCGCGGAGATCACCGTGGCCATGCGAAAGCCGTTGGCCTCGGAGCGGTCGCCCACCACCGCGTTGAAGTCGAAGATGGCCCCGGGCAGCCACACGTAGCCGTTGATGCGCTCGGCCGCGAGGTGCAGGTTGTAGGTGCGGTCGCGGTGGTCTTCGTTGGCGTTGTAGTTGGTTTGAAACCAGCCCACGACGGCGTTCATCTCCACGTCGCGGAGCTGTTCGGAGAGCATCGCGGGGCGCGTGCGCTCCACCGCGGCTGCGACCGTGCGGCGGCCCTCGGCAAAGGCGCGGTCGAGCGCCGCCACGGTGCCGTACACGTCGACGTAGGCGCCCCAGCGCTC
>CAISKJ010000948.1 GCA_903885885.1 uncultured delta proteobacterium | reverse complement strand
TCGAACGCGCCTCGCGCCTCGTGCTGGCGTGCGAGCACCTGCGCCGCGAGGCCCAGAAGCAGGGCGACGGCTCGCTGGGCACGGTGCCCTTCTCCATCGGGCTGTGGGTGGGCAACAAGGCCACGCCGAGCAAGGTCGAAGACGCCCGCCGCGACAACGCCGAGAAGGCGAAGGCGAAGCAGCTCGCGCGCTGCCCGGCGTGCAACACGGCGCCGCTGCTGTGGGACACCGACAAGAAGAGCCCGAGCTTTCTCGTCGGGTGCAGCAGCAGGGCGTGCCCGATGCACGGCGCCCCGCTCCCCGTGTGGACCATCGACGAGGACGTGTACCGCGAGCAGCCGGGGCTGGTGATCGGCACCCTCGACAAGTTCGCGCAGATCGTCCGCAACCCGCTCACGCACCGGCTCTTTCGCGCGGCGGGAGGCCCGCCGGAGCTCATCATTCAAGACGAGCTGCACCTCATCTCGGGCCCGCTGGGCACCGTGGCGGGCGTGTACGAAGCCGCCATCGACCTCGTGTGCCGACACGACGGCGTGGGCCCCAAGATTCTCGGGAGCACGGCCACCATTCGTCGCGCGCGCGACCAGGTGCGGCAGCTCTTCGACCGCGACGTGCTGCAGTTTCCGCCGCCTGTGCTCGACGCGACGGACTCGTGCTTCGCGGTGACCGACGAGGCCGCGCCGGGGCGGCTCTACGCGGGCGTCACCACGGCGGGGCGCAGCCCGAAGTTCATTCTCCAGGCGACGTGCGCGTCGATGCTGCAGGCGGCCTCGGAAGACGCCGTGGTGCCCCCCGCGGAGCGCGACGCCTATTGGACCCTCGTGGCCTACTTCAACTCGCTGCGCGAGCTGGGGGGCGCGCTCGTCATGATGCAAGACGACGTGCACGACAGCATGACCAACTTCGCGGCGCTGCACGGCACCGCGAAGCGCGACCTCGACGAGCCCATGGAGCTCACGAGCCGCGTGGAGCAGGCCGACATTCCCACGCGCCTCGTGCTGCTGGAGCGCAGGTACGACCCGAAGAGGCCCGCCACCGCGCAGGAGCAGGATACGTCGATCGTACTGGCCACCAACATGATCTCCGTCGGCGTCGACATTCCGCGCCTGGGGCTCATGGCGGTGAACGGTCAGCCCAAGACCATGTCGGAGTACATTCAGGCCACGTCGCGCGTGGGGCGCAACAGCGTGCCGGGCCTCGTGGTGACGCTCTACAACGTGGGGCGCCCGCGCGACCGATCGCACTACGAGGCCTTTCGCACGTGGCACCAGACGCTCTACCGCGAGGTCGAGGCCACGAGCGTTACGCCCTTCGCGCCGCGCGCGAGAGACCGCGCCCTGCACGCCGCGATGGTGGCCCTCGCGCGGCACACCGTGAGCGGGATGCTCGAAGACACCACCATCACGCCCGCGCGCCGTGTGGCGCTCGACGCGCTCGTCGACGAGCTGGTGAAGCGCGCCGCGAGCCTCGACCCGGGGGAGCGCGCCGCGGTGGGCAGCGAGCTGCGCACGTACCTCGACGACTGGCAGGGGCGCGGCACCATCAAGCACTACTGGAACGACTTCAAACCCAACGACTCGCTGCTGGTTTCGGCCGAGGTGGTGGCCGAGGCGCAGGCCGTGAACGGTCGCTGGGCCCAGCCCGCGAAGGCGACGCCCAACTCGATGCGCGACGTCGAAGCGCAGGTGCAGTTTCGCCTCGCGCCGATGCTCACCAACGATCGGGGGAACACATGACGACACGCAACGGTATCGGTGGGCTCCGTCGGAGCCATGTGGTGAGCACCTACGGGCCCGGCGCGATCATCGACTTTCGCGCGCCGAAGACGGGGGCGCCCCTCTCGGGCGTGCTCGCGGGCCTCGAAGAGTGGGATCGTGCCTCCGACGGGCAACCGGGGCTCCTGCACCCGCAGGTGATCCACGAGCCGCGGCTCGAGAAGCGCCTCGGCGTGGGAGGGTTTCGCCTTCCGCCGGTGAAGCTGGCGCGGGCGGGCAAGGTCGACGAGAGCTCGACCGACGTGCTCCCGGTGGTGCGCTTCCCCGAGTGGCTCCAGTGCCCGAAGTGCAACCGGCTCAAGCGCGCCAACGAGTGGAACCAGGAGCCCGGCCAGCCCGAGCGCTGGTGCGGCGGCAGGTGCTCGGAAGACGACAAGTCGTGGGTGGTGCCCGTGCGCTTTATCGCGGCCTGCGAAGACGGCCACCTCGGGGAGTTTCCCTGGAAGCAGTGGATCGCCTGTGAGTGCATGCACCCGCAGCTCGCGCTGCGCACCGACGGCCCCGGCCTCGGCGGCAAGATCGTGACGTGCCTCGCGTGCAAGAAGGTGCGCTCCCTCGAAGGGGTGTTTCACAAGCACGCGCTGGCCGACCTGAAGTACGGGTGCACAGGCAGCGAGCCCTGGCTCGCGCTCTCCGAACGTACGCGCTGCGCCCGCCCCGCACGCGTGCTGCAGCGCGGCGCCTCGAACGTGTACTGGGGCGACACCAGGTCGGCGCTCGATATCCCGCCGTTCTCCCCCGACCCGAGCATGCTGTTCGGCCCGCACTGGGCCACCGTGCGCGACGTCGCGCCCGAAGACTGGCCCACCCTCCTCAAGATGCTGAAGCTCCCCACCCCGGCGAGCGTGCTGCTCACGAAGCTCGGCGAGTGGAAGGCCGCGCTGGCGAGCGACAAGGAAGACGAGCCCGTCGAGCGCGACGAGTACAAGCAGTTCGAGCGAGCCCTCAAGGATGCGATCAACTGCCCCGAGTTCGAGACGCGCCCCTCGGTACCGCCGACGGAGTTTCGCCCGTTTCTCGCTGGTGTGGCCCTCGCGCGGAGGCTCCGCGAGGTGCGCGCGCAGAAGGGCTTTACGCGCATCCTCCCGCCGGGGGGAATGTTTCGCGCGGGCGGCGCCGAGCTCGGACGCCTGAGCAAGCAGAAGCTCGCGTGGCTGCCCGCCATCGAGATGCGCGGCGAGGGCATCTTCATCGCGTTTCAAGGCAAGGCGCTGCACACGTGGGAGTCGCGTGAGGAGGTGAAGAAGCACGTCGCGGCGCTCGCGACGCAGATCCTCGACGACCTGCTCCGCGAGGCGCGCACCGACGCGGAGCAGGCCGAGGTGCAGGCGAAGTTCGACCTCTGGCAACCGCACGCGGCGCGCTTCCTGTTGCTGCACTCGTTCTCGCACGCGCTCATGCGCCGCCTCGCGCTCGAGTGCGGCTACAGCAGCTCGGCGCTGCGCGAGCGGCTCTACGTCGAGACCGGCGAGCGCGAGATGATGGGCGTGCTCGTACACACCGACTCGCCCGACTCGGAGGGCACGCTCGGCGGGCTCGTGCGCCAGGGCGAGCCCGAGCGCCTGTTCAACACGCTCGTGGGCATGTTGCGCGACGCGCAGTGGTGCTCGTCGGACCCGGTGTGCATCACGGGCACGATGACCCTCTCGACGCCGCGCAACGGCGCCGCGTGTCACGCGTGCCTTCTGGCGCCCGAGACCTCGTGCCAGCAGTTCAACACGCTGCTCGACCGCACGCTCCTGGTGGGCACCGACGCGACGCCGACGCTGGGATACTTCCGAACCTTCCTCGACGAGCTCGCGTGAGGGTCGACGCGCGATCGCTCGTGCGCGCGTGGCGCCTCGTACAGGCCGCGGGGGTCGAGCTCTTCGGCCCCGACGCAGCGCGCGAGCTCCCGCGCGTGCGTGGCTGGGACGCCTGCGGGCTCCCCGCCGGTGACATCGCGCAGCCCCCCACCGTGCCCCTTCTCACGGCGCTGCGCGCGTTGGATCTGCAGCACGCCGAGCAGCCCACCGGTACGGCGCGCGCCTCGCTCGTTGCGACCCTGCCCGGCGCCCGCCGCGACGTGGCCGCGACCCGCGACGCCGTGC
>CAISKJ010000947.1 GCA_903885885.1 uncultured delta proteobacterium | reverse complement strand
GCCCGTCGCGATGGACGCGCCGGTACTGCCCGACGCGCCCGTCGCGATGGACGTGCCCGTGATGCCCGACGTTCCGGTGTCGCCCGACGCGCCGGTGACGCCCGACGTGCCGGTGACGCCCGACGTGCCGGTGACGCCCGATCGCCCTGTGGTGCCCGACGTTCCTGTGTCGCCCGACGTTCCCGTGTCGCCCGACGTGGGGCCGCTCCCCGGCGACGATCGCGTGTGGGTGCTGCGCGTGGGCGACGGCCTCGCCGCGCTCTCGTCGGCCGCCTCGCCCGTCACCCTCGAGGCGTACAGCGGCGCGACGGCGCTGCCCGTGGGCACGCCGATCAGCGTTCCGACGACGATCTCGGGCCTCAATCAGCGCCTTACGCTGACGGGCAATGCGAGCGCCGAAGGGTCGCTCTCGCGCTCGCTCGACGGTCGCTATGTGGTGTTCGGCGGGTACAGCGTCGCCGTCGGCACCACGACCCCCAACGTGACCGTCTCGCCGCGGGTGATCGCGCGCGTCAACGCCGTCGGCGTCGTCGACACACGCACGACCCTCGGCGCGCAGGCCAACACCCTCGCCATTCGCTCCGTGGCCACCGTCGACGGCAGCGCCTTCTGGTCGGCGCACACGCTCGTCAACGAGTCGCAGATCAACTACACGGGCTACAACGGCACGCCCGCGGCGATGGAGGTCACCAACCGTCAGGTGCTCCGCACGCTCGCAGTCTTCGGCTCGCAGCTCTTCGGCACCGCCGCGGCTCCCGAAGGCGCCGGCGTGTTCGCGACCGCCACGCTCCCGCGCACGGCCGGCGGAACGATCGCGCTGCTGCCGGGCTTTCCGAGCGGCGCCACGGTGGCCCACTCGCACTACGGCATCGTGCCCTTCGACCGCGACGGCAACGGTGCCGCCGACGTGATCTTTCTCGCCGACGACCGCGCGATCGCCTCGGGCGGCGGCATTCAGTGCTGGCGCCTCATGGGCGCCACGTGGGTGCTGCAGGGGTCGGTGTCGGGCCTCGCCAACGGCATGCGCGGCCTCGCGGGGCGCACCAGCGGGAGCGACTACGTGTTCTACGGAACGACCACCAACACGCCCTCGCGCCTTCTGCGCGTCGACGTCAACGGCGCCACGCTGGCGGGCAGCGCGACGACCATCGCCACGGCTGCGACCAACACCGCGTACCGCGGCGTGGCCTTCGCCCCGCTGTGATGGGCCGAGCGCGCTGCCCTCAGCGCCGCAAGAACCCGATCAGGTTGACCCCCAGCACGACGAGCGCGACGAGCACCGCCACGGTGATCGCGAGCGTGCGCGTGCGCCGCTCATTCGCCGCGTTGGCGCGCAGCGCCTCATCGCGCATCGCGAAGACGCCATGCTTGAGCCGGTTGCGCGCGATGGCCGACGCGTCGACGTGATCGGTGAGCAGGATCGTCGCGTTGCAGAAGCGGCAGACGAGCTGCACGCTCCCGTCGTCGGGCACGGCGTTCTTGCCCGCGCAGCGCACGCAGGGCACGCCCTCGGCCTTGAGGCGCTTGAAGGCCTCGTTGCCCGCGAGCTGCCGCGCCATGTCGATGTCGAGGCGCTCCTTGTCGGAGATGTACGCCTCGACGCGCTCGGTGCTCCCGCAGGCGCCGCACGCGAACTGGTGGATCGTGACGTCGAGGGGCACGGCGACGGGCGCGTGGCAGCGCATGCACGAGGCCGCGCGGGTGCCGGCGCTGCCGCCCTCGAAGCGCGGCGCGTTCTGCACCATCGCGCGCAGGTTGGCCGGGTCGGCGGCGATCTGTGCGATGTGCCCGAGGAGCGCGTCGGCCGACGGCGCCTCGCGGCCTACGACCGCGGCCGTGTCGTTCTGCGCGCCGCAGAAGGCGCACGCGAAGGTGGCCGCGCGGAGGTCGGCGGGGAGCGGCGTGCTCGCGCCGCAGCGCTGGCAGGTGACGCCGCGTTCGGCCATCGGGATCAAAGCCTCCTGTCGACGTGTGCGGTCGTCGCCATTGCGGGGCCACGCTAACACCCCTAAGGGTGCGGTGCGATCAGCTCCGCGGGTCGAGGCGGTCGCGGAGCCAGTCGCCGGTGAGGTTGAAGCCCAGCACGGTGATGGCGATGGCGCTCCCCGCGATGAGCGCGAGGCGCGGCGAGCGGAGCAGGTGCGCGGTGCCCTGGTCGAGGAGCGCGCCCCACGATGCGGAGGCGCCGGGTCCGAGCCCGAGGAACGACATGGACGCCTCGGCGAGCACCGCCGCGCCGAGCCCGAAGGTGGCCTGCACCACGAGGGGCCCCGCGGCGTTGGGCATCACGTGGCGAAAGAACACCCGCGCGGGGGATGCGCCGAGGGCGCGCGCGGCGGTGACGAACTCGCGGTCGCGGAGGCGCAGCACCTCGGCCCGCGCGACGCGCGCATAGCCGACCCAGCCGGTGACGGTGAGGGCCAGCACCATGTGCTCGACGCCGGGGCGCGTGACCATGGCGAGCACGGCCATGTTGACGATGATCGACGGGAACGACTGCGCCGCGTCGGTGAGGCGCGCGAGGGCGCCGCCGAGGCGACCGCCCACGAAGGCCGCGCCGCCGCCGAGGAGCGCGCCCACCGTGAGCGCGATGGCCACCGTGGCGAGGGAGACCGTGCCCGCGAGGCGCGCCCCGTGGAGGAGCACCGAGAGCACGTCGACGCCGTTCTCGGCGGTGCCGAGCCAGTGGGCGCGCGAGGGCGGGTCGAGCTCGTGCGCGAGGTCGATGGCGCGCGACGCGTAGGGCGCCACCCAGGGGCCCGCGAGCGCCGCGAGCGCGAAGGTGAGCACCATCGGCAGACCGAGGGCCGCGCGGGGGTTGAGGCGCACGCTACTCGACCCGGATGCGCGGATCGACCGCGGCGTAGGCGAGGTCGACCAGGAGTTGGATGAGCACCACCGTGGCGGCCACGACCACCACGCAGCCGAGCGCCACGGGCGTGTCGCGGCGCTGCAGGGCCTCGAGGAAGAGCGAGCCGAGGCCGCGGCGGTCGAAGATCTTCTCGGTGATGACCGCACCGCCGAGGAGGGCCGAGAGCTGCGCGCCGCCGACGGTGAGCAGCGGCACGAGGGCCGAGCGCAGGGCGTGCTTGACCACCACCTCGAGCTCGCTCAATCCGCGGGCGCGGGCGGCGGTGATGTAGGGCTCTTTGAGCACCTCGCGCAGGGACGCTCGTCCCATGCGGGTGAGGATGCCGGCGAGGCCCGCGCCGAGGGTGAGCGACGGGAGGGCGAGGGCGGCGAGGCCCGACGCGTCGGGGCCCGGAAAGGGCAGGATGGGCAGCGCGACGCAGAAGAGGCCGATGAGCATCGGGCCGATCCACAGCGAGGGGAGGGCCATGCCCGCGAGGGAGAGCACGCCCACCGCGGCGTCGGTGCGCGTGCCGGGCCGCGTGGCCGCGAGGAGCGCGAGGGGGATGGCCGTGAGCCACGCGACGAGGGTGGCGCAGAGGGCGAGGGCGGCGGTGTCGGGCCACACCTCGGCGATCTCTTGCAGCGCGGTGCGGTCGTGGTGCACCGACGAGCGGCCCATGCCGTGAAACGCGAGGTCGTTGAGGAAGAGCGCGTACTGCGCGGGGATCGAGCGGTCGAGGTGGCGCTCGCGGTGGCACTGCGCGCGGTCGGCGGCGGTGGCCGTCTCGCCGAGGTCGAAATCGCAGGGGTCGCCGGGGAGCGCGTGGAGCATCGCGAAGCACAGCGTCGCGACGGCGAGCACGGTGAGGGCGCCTGCGCCGAGCCTGCGCGCGAGGAACCCCAGGAGCCTCATCGGCGCTGGACGCACCAGCCGGTGTAATTGGGCGAGGTGCCGGGCGGTACCGGGTCGGCGATGACGTTGCAGTGCTGACCGGGGGAGAGCACCTCGGTCATGCTGCTCATGTTGGCGGCGACGCAGGCGACGGGGTCGGGGTGCACGCACTGGTAGTCGGTGCGGCAGTCGTTGTCGCCGTTGCAACCCGCCATGCAGAAGCGTCGGCGGAGGCGCGGCGCGTGGGCGTCGAAGTACACGCACACGCCGTTGTCGGGGCAGCTCCGGGGCTCGCAGCCGGGCACGGTGCAATAGCCGCCGGTCTGCGAGAGGTCGCAGATGCGATCGGCCGAGATGCTGCAATCGGTGTTGGCCGTGCAGGTGTCGCCGATCACCTTCTTGCACGCGCTCGGG
>CAISKJ010000946.1 GCA_903885885.1 uncultured delta proteobacterium | reverse complement strand
CGACGGGCGCGCGCTCGCGGTGGGGCCCGCCTCGTGGCGCGCGCTGAGGGTGTCGGGCGCCGTCGAGGGCGTGGCGATGGGCGCGGGCGCCGCCTGCGAGGCGCCCTAGAACGAGCCCGACACGGGGGGCACGGTGTTGCGGCCGCTGTGGGGCGTGAGGCCCATGGCGCTCTCGCACTCGGCGAGGCCGCGGAGAAAATCCTCCATCGAGGCGGGGCGCGCGTTGGGGTCTTTCTCGAGGCAGCGGCGGGCGAAGAGCTCGAGCGCCTCGGGCACGGCGACGTCGGCGTTCTTCTCGCGCATCGGCGGCGGCGGCTGCTGCAGGTGCGCGATGAGCGTGTGCACCGACTTCTCGCTGTCGAAGGGCGCCCGCCCGCACAGACACTCGTACATGATGATGCCGAGGGAGTAGATGTCGGTGCGGTGATCGACGCGCCCGTGCGAGATCTGCTCGGGCGACATGTACCGCGGCGAACCGAGAAAGGTGCCGTCTTTGGTGAGCTCCTCGGCGCCCTCGGCGAGCATCTTGACGAGGCCGAAGTCGACGATCTTGACCACCTCTTCGCCGTCGTCGTCGGCCACGAGCATCACGTTGGAGGGCTTGAGGTCGCGGTGCACCACCTCGTGGCGGTGCGCCTCGCGCAGGCCCCGCGCGATCTGGCGCACGAGCGCGAGGGTCTCGGTGGCGGGCAGCACGCCCCGGGCGCGGAGCCGACGGTGGAGGGTCTCTCCCGGGAGAAACTCCATCACCATGAAGTAGGCGTTGTCGGACTTCTCGATGCGGCCATAATCGAAGAGCGTCACCACGTTGGGGTGCTGCAGCTTCGAAAGAATGCTGGCCTCAAGGAAGAAGCGCTTTTGAAACTGCGGGTCTTCCTTGCTGCCCACGTAGCCGATGTGGCGCACCTTGATGGCCACCGCGCGCCCGAGCGGAATCTGCTCACCGCGGTAGATCTTCCCCATGCCGCCGTTGGCGAGCACCGAGTGAATTTGATATCGGTCGTTGAGCAGCGTACCAACGAGCGGGTCATGCTCTTCCGGGGGCTGCTCGGACGTCGAAACGCTCTCCGCCATGGACACGCGTCGATCTCCCTTTGGCCGCCACGATCACGCAGGACCGCGCCAAAGCTACACCGTCCCCATCGCGTGTGAATGGTCCCTCTATGCGCACATCATTTGCGCACCCATAAGGGACTACCCTTATAAAATAACCTTACCAATCAGCGTTTTCCGGAGATGGAGCCCCCTCACGTCGGTATCGAAGGGGGCTTCGTACCAGGCCACGGGCTCGACGCGCTCTTCGGGGATGTTGCCCCGGCCGGGGTCGCCGAGCAGCACCGTGACGCCCCGGCGCGCGAGCGCCGCGAGCCAATCGAGCACGCGCGCGGACAGCTCGGCGTCGTAGAACATGTCGCCTGCCAGCACGACGTCCCACGCGGGGTCATCATGGCCGATGAGGTCGTCGGTGGTGACCTCGAGCGCCACGCCGTTGAGGGCCGCGTTGACCTCCATCGCGACGGCCGCCACGGGGTCGATGTCGGCCGCGATCACCCTGCGCGCGCCGGCCATCTTCGCCGCGATGCCCTCGACCGCGCCGCCCGCGCCGAAGTCGAGCACGGTCTTGCCCGCCACGTGCGCTGGGTTGTCGAGGAGGTAGCGCGCGAGGCTCTGCCCGCCAGGCCACGCGAAGGCCCAGAAGGGCGTCTCCCACCCCATGGCGTGCACGTCGTCTTCGCTGCGATACCACAGCGGGCACTCGTGTGTGATGAGCCGCATCGCCACCTCGGGGCACAGCCACGGGCGCGCGGTCACCGTGTGCTCCCGCACGCGGGTCGCATGGTCTTCGCGGGGCGTCACGCGTCCTCCGCGTCGGGCACGGTCTCGACGGGGATACGCACCCGAAACGTGGTGCCGCCGCCGGGCGTGGGGAGCACCGTCGCGTCGCCGCCGTGGGCCTGGGCGATGTGCCGCACGATGGCGAGCCCGATGCCCGACCCGCGCGCGCCCGAGGAGTGCGCGCTGCGCCCGCGGAAGAAGCGTTCGAAGACCCGCCGCGCGTCTTCGGGGTCGATGCCCGGGCCGCGGTCTTCGACGTCGAGCGTGAGGTGCCGGTCGATGCAGCGCACGCGCACGACGACCTCGTCCGAGTCGCCCGCATACTTCAGCGCGTTGTCGAGGAGGTTGAAGAGCAACAGGTGCAGGGCGCGCTCGTCGAGGCGCGCGCGCGGGAGCCCGTCGGCGATCTCGGTCACGAGGCGCGGGCGCTCCTTCACCACCCGGTAGCGGAACATCTCGACGCCGCGGAACACCACCCCGCCGAGGTCGCCGGGGGCGAACTCGTACGACGTCCCGCCGCGCTCGAGGCGCGCGAAATCGAGCACGTTGTCGATGAGCGCCGTGAGCCGCTCGCTCTCTCGCACGATGATGTCGAGGTACTGATGCCGCTTCTCGACCGTGGGCACGCGATCGGTGGCGAGCATCTCGCCGAACATGCGAATCAGCGACAGCGGCGTCTTGAGCTCGTGCGACACGGTGGCGATGAAGTCACTCTTGAGGCGGTTCAAGCGCTCCTCTTCGCGCGCCACGAAGGTGAAGAACACCACGCCCACCAGAATGACCACGAGCGAGAGGCCCACGTAGCCCGCCTCGAGGAGCTGACGGCTGCGCGCGCGGGCCTTGAACTCGGGGTCGTCGCGCGGCACCGCGGCCATGCGCCACTTGTAGAGCGTGGTCGGGAAGCGCGCCGACACGAGCTCGCCCGCCGACGCGAGCGAGCGCCCGTACACCGTGCGATTCTGGTCATCGGTGACGTTGAAGCGCCCGCGCGCGAGCGGGTCTTCGAAGAGCTTGGGGAGCACCTCGCGGCGCACGAAATCGAGGTCCGTCTCGATGAGCACGAAGTAGCGGCGACCCGCGGATTCGCCCACGAAATAAGACACCAGCGCGCTCTGCCCGGCGGCCGTGCCGTGCCAGTGGCGGTGCTCGCCCACCTGCTGCCCGCGCAGGTGCAGCTCGGCGCGCAGGTGCTCTTCGAAGAGCGCGCGAAAGCGGTCGGCGTCATCCGAGGTCGCGCGCGAGACGGCGCGCAGCGGGCGCTCCTCTTCGTCGAGCACCAGCACCGTGCGCGCGGTGGGCGCGACGCGGTCGGCGAGCGCGGGCCAGCGCGAGGCCAGCACGTCGAGGTCGTCGGGGTCGACGAGGTGGATCACCGCGTTGTCGGCCGCGATGATCATGGCCTCGACGCGGTCGAGCTTCTCTCGCACGAGCAGCACCGTCGACTCGATGACGGAGCGCTCGCCGAGGCGCTCGAGGGAGGCCGTGGTGCGCCACGTCCACCAGGCGAGAAAGCCCGACGCCGCGACGATCGCCGCGAGGAGCGTCCACCGGGCCAGCACCTTCGCGCGGGGCTTCACGGCGATGGCAGATACCACCGCGCCCGTCGCCACCGCAAACACTGCCCTGTGTGTTCGCGGCGACGACGCGCCGTGGGGCCTCGGACTAGGGCCTGTCCCTAAAGTCGAAGCTGTGGCAGTAGAGCTCCATGGCGGACGACGTGCTGACCGAACTCTCCGCGCTGGTGCGAGTGAAGCT
>CAISKJ010000945.1 GCA_903885885.1 uncultured delta proteobacterium | reverse complement strand
GTGGCGAGCGCCATGCGGGGCGGGCCCTCGATGCGCACCTGCGAGAGCCCGGGGTGGTCGCTGTTGGCGAGCACGAGGAGGTCGTTGCGGCGACCCAGCGCGCGCGGCGCGGTCGCGCGGATCCAGGCGAACTCGGCCTCCTGGTCTTCGACGCGGCGGAGCGCGCCGAGCTGGGGCAGCGGGGTGAGGGCCGCGAGGGTGAGCAGCGCGGGCATGACGGCGCGGCGCCAGGGCGCCCCGTCGGGGCTCCCGAGGCGGTCGCCGAGGAGGGCCACGGCCACTGCGACGAAGGGCACCAGCGAGGTGTAGTACCGCCACTGGCCCCAGCGCGGGTTCGTCTCCGACGCGAGGAACGAGTACACCCACAGGAGCGTCGCGCACGTGATCGCCAGCGCGACGCTCGTGGCCGCGCGCGACCGCGTGGTGAGCCCCGCGACGATGCCCGCGGCGCCGAGGTAGAGCCACCAGTACGGGCTCAGCTCCTCGTCGCCGAAGAGGTGCGGGAAGAACATCTTCGACGCCCCCGACGCGTAGCGCATCATGTCGGAGGGCGGCAGGTAGCGCAGGTACGCGTAGAGCCCGACGCCCAGCAGCGCGGCGAAGAGGGCGCGCTCGCGCCACGTCCACGGCGCGGCCAGCACCACGACGGCGAGCGGCACGAGGAGCAGGCGGTACTCCGGGCGCGCGTACACGCCGAGCACCGTGAGCGCGGCCAGCAGCGCCGACCGCTGCGGAATGGCCCCCGTGCGCACGTACGCCGCGCCGAAGACGAGGCTCCAGATGGCGACGCCCTCGACGGTGAAGGTCATCGAGGTCGAGTAGTGCAGGTGCGCGGGCCACCCGAGCACGATGAGCGCGGCGAGCACGCCGCTCTCGCGCCGCAGGCCCGCGCCGCGCGCGAAGGCGTAGGCGCCCGCCACGCCGAGGGCGCCGAAGAGGGGCGCCCCCACGCGCAGAATGGCCGCGAGCGAGAGCCCCATCGCCTGCGCGATGGCGGCGATGGAGGGCACGGTGCACATCATTCCGCACGAGGGCACGGTGCGGCTCCACAGGGGCTCGAGGCGCTCGGTCTCGCCGAAGTTCACGGGCCCCCACGGCAGCGCGAGGCGCAGCGCGAGGGCCGCGGCGAAGAGGCCGAGCACGGTGAGGGCCTCGGTGCGCGCGCGCGCGAAGTTCTTCGCGAGCCACGGGGCGCCGGCGGCCGCGACCCACGCGAGCACGACGAGCCACGCGACGCAGGTGACCACCTCGCCGGGTTCTTTCCTGAGCGACAGCGAGAGGAACCCGATCGCGAAGCCCGTCATCGCGGACGATCGTAGCAAAGGCGCACGGGAAGCCCCGCGCTCAGTGCTGCGGCAGCACCGCGAGGTGCCGCCGCTGGAGGCGCCCCTGGGCGAACTGCTCCATCGCGCGGAAGGCGCGGGCCACCTTGGGGTTGCGCACGGCGAAGGCGTCGGAGACGGCGCGGCACTCGTCGCGCAGGGCGCGCAATCGGTCGGCCTTGACGTAGGGGCTCAGC
>CAISKJ010000944.1 GCA_903885885.1 uncultured delta proteobacterium | reverse complement strand
GGGCGCGTCGCCGAGCGCGATGGTCGCCGGCGGCGGGGCCACGGAGCCGTCGTTGACGAGAAGAAACTCGACGCGGTCGACGAGGCCCGCGAGCGCCGACTGCACGCGCCCCACGAGCACCGAGGCCGACTCCCAGTCTTCGTAGATGGGCAGCAGCACCACGAAGGTGCCGCCCACGGTCGCGGTCGCTGCGCGCGCTTCCGAGCCCGTCACGGTCACGGCCCCGCGGGCGGGCGCAGCGAGTAGCGCATGCGCTCGACGAAGTTGTCGTGCGTGCGCTGCAGCCCCTCGGCGAGCGGCACCGCGGGCTCGAAGCCGATGGCCGCGCGGGCGCGCGTGATGTCGGGGCACCGTCGCCGCGGATCGTCGGCGGGCAAGGGCTTGCGCACCAGCTCGACCTCGCGCCCGGTCACCTGCATCACGGCGCGCGCGAGCTCGATCATGGTGACCTCGACGGGGTTGCCGAGGTTGAGCGGCGTCTCGATGGCGGGCGCCATGGCCACGCGAAAGATGCCCTCGATGAGGTCGGACACGTAGCAGAACGACCGCGACTGCTCGCCCGTGCCGTAGAGGGTGATGGGCTGGCCGTTGAGCGCCTGCACGAGGAAGTTGGACACCACGCGCCCGTCGTTGAACGACATGCGCGGGCCGTAGGTGTTGAAGATGCGCACGATGCGGGCGTCGGCGTTGTGCACGCGCACGGCGTCGCGCAGCACCGTCTCGGCGGCGCGCTTGCCCTCGTCGTAGCAGGCGCGGTCGCCGATGGGGTTCACGTGGCCCCAGTAGGTCTCGCGCTGCGGGTGCTCGTCGGGGTCGCCGTACACCTCCGAGGTGCTCGCGTGCACGATGCGGCAGCCCCGCAGGCGCGCGTGCTCGACGAGGCGCACGGCCCCGAGCACGCTCGTGGTGAGCGTCGCGTACGGGTCGGACTGGTAGTGCACCGGCGAGGCCGGGCACGCGAAGTTGAAGATCACCTCGGCGTAGACGCGCAGCGGCTCGCGCACGTCGCCGATCTCGAGGTGAAAGTGCCGCGAGCGGCCCGCGTCGGCGAGGTTGCCGAGGTCGCCCGTCATGAGGTTGTCGAGGCCCACGACCTCGAAGCCCTCGGCGAGGAGCCGGTCGACGAGGTGCGAGCCCAGAAAGCCCGCGGCGCCCGTCACCAGCACCGTTTTGCGCGTCGATCCGAGTCCCACGGTGGTCTCTCTTTCAGGTCTTGTCGCCGGTGTCGAGGCCCAGCGCGCGCTCGGCCAGGAGGCAAAGGCCCCCGACGGCCGACAGGGTCATGAGCATGGCGAAGAAGAGCAGCGACGTGGCCACGGCCGCGTCGGGCGCCACGCCCACGAGGCCGAACATGTACCGGAACACCACCTCGCGCTGACCGAGGCCGCCCGGCGTGAGGGGGATGTACGTCGTGAGGATCACCGCGGGCACGACGCGCGCGCACACCAGCAGCGTGACCGTGGGCGCGAGGGGCCGCACGAGCAGCGACACCGACAGCACCACGAGGCCCTGGATGAGCACCGACTGGAGCACCGAGCCCCCGAGGCGCGCCATCGAGCGGGCCGCGGGCACGCGCAGCGCGATGGTGCCCAGCACGGGCACGCGCGCGAGCAGGGCGCGCAGCGAGGGCCAGCGCGCGACGGCCCACGGCGTGGCGAGCATCACGGCGGAGAACCCGAGCGCCGCGAGGAGCCCGAGCTGGAGCACCTGCGCGACCACGTCGCTGTGCATGTCGTCGCTGAGGACGAAGGCCGCCGCGGCCACGATGCACAGCCCCAGGAGGCCCGACACGCGCTCGAGGAAGATCACCGTGAGGGAGGTGGCCATGTCGGGCATCGACCCGAGGAGGCGATGCGCGCGCACCGCGTCGCCGGCCACGCCGCTCGGGAGAACGTTGAAGTAGAAGCCCACGAAGTTGTGCCGCGCGAGGGTGAGCACGGGCGGGGTCTTCGTGGCGCCGTAGGCGCGCATCATCTCGCGCCAGCGGGCGGCCGAGAGCATCACCGACACGAGGAGCGTGCCGAAGGAGAGGCTCAGGCCCTCGACGCCCACGTCGCGGGCGCGCGCGGCCACGTCGGACCAGCGCACCTTCTGGGTGAGCCACACGAGGGGCAGCAGGGCCAGGAGGACGCGCAGCGTGCTGCCGGGCCAGCCCTTCCACAGGGCGCGGAGCTTCGACGGGGGCGGTACGGGCTCGGGCACCCCAGCGGGGGGCGACGGGGGAGACGCGGTAGACATCACGAAATAGCGTTCAGGTGCTTACTGCGCGCCGAAGACCACCGGGAGATTCTGACCCGGCGCGAGCGTGACGCTCCGCGTTCGCGTCGGCGCCTCGGGGCTCGTGCAGGTGACCCGGTGCGACCCGGGCGGGAGGGTGATGTTGACCAGCGGCGTCTGCCCGTACGCGCGCCCGTCGACCGACACGTTGCACCAGGGGTTGGCGCCCACGCGCAGGTGCCCCGGCGTGGCGTCGACCGGCGGCGGCGCGTGCGCCGCGTGACCCGACTCGCTGTGGCCGCTCGCGGAGAGGCGCACCGTGCGGAGGTTCACCGTCTGGCCGCCCACGAGGCGCGCCGCGCGCGTCTCGCCCTCGTAGCCCGGCGCGAACACCGTGACCGCCACGGGCCGGGGCTGCGCCGCCAGGCGGATGCGGTACGGGCTCCCGGTGGTGTACTCCCGGTCGTTGATGCGCAGGCGCGCCGCGGGGGGCTCGGTGACGACCTCGAGCCACGACTCGGCGGGCCCCAGCGGCCGCTCGCGCAGCGTGAGGGCGCGCGTCTCGACGCGGCCCGCGGCGCCCACGAAGGTGAAGCTCTCGTCGACGTGGTCGGGCTCGCGCACCACCACGGTGTGCTCGACGCCCGGGGCGAGCTCGGGCACCGTGAGGGGCGTGGCGCCCTGCGCCTCGCGGCCGTCGACGAGCACGCGCGCGCCGGGCGGCGTGGTGCTCACCTCGAGCACGGTGAAGCTCGCCGCGCGGAGGCGGGGCAGCGTGGCCACGACCTCGCGGCGCGCGCGCGGCGCCTCGAGCTGCACGTCGGCGGTGAAGGGCTCGTAGCCCTCGGCCGTGACGCGCACGTGGTAGGTGCCCGCGGAGCCCGTGGCGAGGCCCGTGAACTCGTGCGGCGTGCGAAACGACGTGGGCGCGTCGTTGAGCCAGATGTGCGCCCCGTCGGGCGTCGAGCGCACCGCGAGGGCGCCCGTGCGGGCCTCGGCGCCGACGGCGGCCTGGCGCGCGTTGCTCACGTAGAGGTACGCGCCGCCCGCGAGCACGGCGGCGAGCGCGCCCGACAGAATGACCACCGGGCGACGGCTCGGCGCGGGGGCGGCAGCGCCGAGGCGGCCGCGACGCGCACGGCCTCGCGCTCGGCCTCGGCGTCGTCGGCGGCGCCCATCTCGTCGGCGGCGAGCTTGCCGACGGCGAGCGCGGCGTCTTGCTCGGCGAGGCGCTCGGCGAAGAGCATCTTCATCCACTCGCCGAGGGCCACCGACGACACGGGGATGCGCTCGTTGCGGGCCACCGCCTCGAGGTCGCTCTGCATCTCGCGCGCGCTCTGGTAGCGCTCGTCGCGGTCGGGCGCGAGGGCCTTCATGAGCACGGCCTCGAGCTCGGGGCCGATGCGCGGGTTCACGTCGGCCGCGCGGGGGTAGTTGCCGTCGGTGATGAGCTTGAGCGTCTCGACG
>CAISKJ010000943.1 GCA_903885885.1 uncultured delta proteobacterium | reverse complement strand
GCCACGCTGCGCGACGACGCGCCGCCGGTGAGCGCGAGCGCGCCGGAGCTCCCCGCGGCGCTCGACGCGGTGATGGCCCGCGCCATTCGGCCCGACCCCGCGGGGCGTACGGCGAGCGTCCGATCGTTTTCGAGCGAGTTTCTCTCCGCGGCGGCGGTGGGCGCCGCGGCGTAGGGGCTATTGGAGCATCATGCGCAGCGCGATGCGCTGGCAGCCGTTGGGGTCGACGGAGACGCGCGCGTAGTAGGTGCCCGGGTGCGGCGGCATGAACTGCTGCTCGCGCGGATCCCAGTTGGGGGCCCGCGCGAACACCGGGAGCACCATGTGACCGAGCTCGAGGTTGCCCATCGCGGGGTCGATGAAGGTCACCGTCGCGGTGGCGCCGAGCGCGTGCTCGAGGGCCTGACCGTAGGCGCGCATGGTGATCATCCGCGGCGACGGCACGATGAGCTGGTACCACGCCACCTGGCCGCACCCGATGGAGCCCGTGACCTCGAGGCCCACCGGCAGCCCGACGGCGGTCTGCGGTGTGCTGTTGGGCAGCGGCGGTTCGGCCGTGGGCGACGAGACGCCGTCGAACGGGTTCGCCGCCGTGGTCGCGCACGACGCAGCGAGGAGCGAGGCAACGAGGAGCACGCGGGCGTTCTTCACGGCCGCAGGTTGTGCCACCGTTCGCGCCCCGAGGGAACGCGCGATCCGACGCCGCGGCCCTTCGCGTGGCGCGCCGCCCCGTGTGACAGCGCGCCATGCCCCGCGCGAGCGCGCAGCGTTTCCACACAAGCGCACGCATGCCACGAACGCCGCCGCGGCAGCGCTTCCGACGACGCCGCGCGCCCCCGGCACGGCTGCTGCTCTTCGTGTGTGTGTGGCGTCGACGGACGCGTCGCGTAGCTCGGCGTCACGCGAGGTGTACACATGGCGCTCCTCAAGCTCTCGATCTCGACGGGCGCGCTCGCGCTCGCCCTCGGGTGCCAAAACGACCCCGGCTTCACGGTGCAGAACGTCGCGCCGCCGACGAGCCTCGACGGTGCAACGGAAGCAGCGATCCCCGAGGATGCAACCTCGCCCGGAGAGGTGGACGACTCGTCCGCGATCGATCCCGCCGAGCCGCTGCCGCCCCTCGGCGACGGCGTGGCCACGCTCGCGGGCTCGTCGCTCGCAGGACAGATCGACGACCGCCGCGAGCGCGCGCGCTTCTCGAACCCCGTCAACATCGCCGTGGGCCCCGACGGGATGATCTACGTAGCCGACTATGGCAACGGGGTGATTCGCGTGGTGAGCGCCGCGGGCCTCGCCGCCACGCTGGTGCAACAGCACGGCTTCTCGCACCCCTACGGCCTGGTGTTCACCGCCGACGGCACGCTCTACGCGCAGACCGACGCGAACGATCTCGGCGAGCACACCTTCGAGTCGGGCACCTTCTGGCGCATCGACCGACGCTACGGCACCGCCACCGTGGTGCTTCGCAACGTCGGGCGCCCGCGCGGCCTCGCGGCCCTGCCCGACGGGCGCTTCTTCTACGCCGACCCGGAGCACCACACCGTGGGCATTCTCGACCCCGTGCGGGTGCGCGTGACGGACCTCGCGGGCGAGCGCAACGTCGCCGCCTTCGCCGACGGCGAGGGCAGCCGCGCGCGCTTCAGCCACCCGTACGACGCGGTGTACCTCGACGGCGCGCTGATCGTCGTCGACCAGATGAACCACCGCCTCCGCGCGGTGACCCTCGACGGCCGCGTGTCCACCTTCGCGGGCACCGGCGCGATCGGACACGGCAACGGCGATCGCCTCGGCGCGACCTTCAACCGCCCGCAGGCGCTCGCGCGCGACGCGGCGGGCAACCTCTTCGTGTCGGACATGGACAACTTCATGGTGCGGCGCGTCGCGCGCGATGGCGTCGTGAGCACCGTGGCGGGAACGGGCCGCGAGGGATACCGCGACGGCTTCGCCGCCACCGCCGAGTTCGCGGGCCTCGAGGGTCTCGACGTGGCGCCTGACGACGCGTTCCTCTACGTGGCCGACGGCAACCGCGGCCTCGGCGGACCGAGCCACCGCGTGCGCCGCGTCTCGCTCGCGCGCGTCGGTCCGATGCCTACTCTGCCGTGATCGCGAAGCGCGCGCGATGCGTGGCGCCGGGCGCGACGGTGATCAGCCCCGCGCCCGTGTTCAGCGCGTCGGCGAGGGCGCTCCAGGGCTCGAGGCACACGAAGTCGCGGCCCGCGAGCGTCCAGAGCACGAGGGCTCCGTACGACGGGTCGAGGTCGAGGCGCACGGCGTGGCCGTCGGGCGTGCGCAGCCTCGCGGTCGGCGCGCGGTGATCGACGAGGTGCAGGTCGACCTCGGGGCGCGTGAGGTCGATGGGCCCGATGGCGCCCGTGCGCTGCGTGGTGTTGTCGAAGGCCCGGGTGCCGTCGGTCTCGATGCGCGTGCCGGCCTTGTCGGCGTCGGCGACGTAGAAATACGGGTGAAAGCCCATGTGGAGAGGCATCGGTGCGTCGCCGTCGTTGGCGTACTCCTGCGCGAGGGCGAGCGTGGCGCCGCGCAGTTCGAAGGTGATGCGCACGCGAAAGGCCCACGGAAACGCGGCGAGCGTCGCGGGCGAGCTGTCGAGCCCCAGCGTGACGCGCGCGGCCCCGTCGGTGCTCGTCGCGACGACGCGCCACGGGAGGTTGCGCGCGAAGCCGTGCTGCGAAAGCGCATAGCGGTGTGCCCCGACGCGGTAGGTGTCGCCAGTGAGTCTTCCCGCGATGGGGAAGAGCACCGGGATACCACCGCGGACGTTCCTCGCGCGGTCGACGAGCGTCGCGCGGTCGAGGTAGAGCACCTCGCGCGCGCCGACG
>CAISKJ010000942.1 GCA_903885885.1 uncultured delta proteobacterium | reverse complement strand
GATGGGCGTGTCAACCTGCGCCGACGCTTGCAGTCACGCGGGACGTTCGGGACGCTGCCGCGAAGCGGCTTCGTTCAACGGATGTTCTGTCCACGCTCGCGGTACGACTCCCCCCTCGCTGTCGTGGCTATCACCCCGAGGGCACGCGCTCGAAGGGCGACGACCCCTACGCGCTGCTCCCCGTGCAGCCGGGCATCGGCAACATCTTGAGCCGCGCGAAGCCCATCGTGGTGCCGGTGTTCACCCTGGGGCTCATCAACAATTTTCCGAAGCAGATCTGGAGCAACTTCGACGGTAGCGGCAAGCCCGTCACCATGGTGTTCGGCAAGCCCATGGACCTGTCGCGCTTCGCCGACCTGCCCGACGGCCCCGAGACGTGGCGCGTGATCGCCGACGCCGTGCGCGACGAGCTCGTGGCCCTGGGCGAGGTCGAGCGCGCCTTTCGCGTCGAGAAGGGCCTTCCTGCCTTGGGCCCCGCGAAGCACTAACGCTCGCGACACGGTGAAGAGCGCCCCGATCGCCGCGCCCGCGGCCTCCGAGGTCGCAGCGTCCCAATGTGTCTTGACCTCTGTGGGCGCAGTAGACTCCTATCCGAAGCGCCGCCATGCTGACCATCCGCGACGCGCAGATGCAGAGCCTCCAGCTCCATCGCAGGTCACTCTTCGTTGAGCGCGCAGTGCGACGGCTGCGTGAGCTCTTCCCCGAGGAGAGCCAGGGCTATCGTGACGCGGAGCTGCGCGCGGCGGCAGAGGCGGGGGTCGAGCGCGCCGACACGGTGTACGGGCTGCGCTCGGAGCGCGACGTGATGCGCTTTCTCGCCATCATGTGGTGCTTCGGGGCTCGCTTCGACGACGACCCGTCGCTGCCCTGGGTCCGCGAGGCGTTGCGCGACGCGCGCTTCGAGGCGCTCTTCGAGGCCGCGAGGGCGCACGCCGAGGAGGGGCTCGGGCTGCGGCTCCGCCCCTCGCCCGTGGAGCCACCAGAACCCGAGGCGCCGCCCTTCGGCCCCGCCGACTACGCCGAGGACTATGACCAACCGGCGGAAGAGAACGACGACGAGCCGAACGACGACGAGCCGAACGACGACGACGCAATGGTGAGGAGCTGATGCGCAACGACCTCGCGAACCTCACGCCCGCACGCTTCTCGAACGGCCCCCGCGACGCGGCCCTCGCCGCAGCGGGGCGCGGCGGCGCACGACCCGTCGGGAGCCTCGCGCAGGGGTGCCCCCTCACGAAGTGCCGCCTCGTGCGCGTGTGGCTCGAGTGTGGCGTCGAGAAGTCGCCCGAGTGCTCGTCGCGCGCCGAGTCACCGCCAGGAGACCTCGACTTCAAGTTCGCCCCGACGAAGGACGACCTCACGATTCACTGGGAGATCGAGAACCCCCACAACGTGACCAGCGCCTCGCTGCGGATCTTCGCCGCGGGCTCGTCGGCGGTGATCTGGCGTCTCGACCTCACCACCAGCGACTGCGCGACCCCGCGGGCCGCCAACGCGTTCTCGGGCGCCCTGGCCGCGCCCGACGTCGCGAACGGCTTTCCCAAGGGCGTGCTGAACATCGCGAAGGCCCCCTACCTCCTGCTCATGACCATCGAGGGGCCCTACGAAGACGGCTTCGGCGAGGCGTGGACGTACCTCGACGTGCACGCCCACACGGTCTCCCTGGCCTGGGGCGCCGACGGTCTCCTGCCCGCGAACCGGGCCGACGTTGGGCTCACCTGGCGCGAGGACCCCAACCACAACCACGACGCTCCCACCGCGGCGGCAGCGCTCAAGACGCGCACGCTCGCGGCCGAGGTGGCGCTGCTCCGGGCCCTCCGCAACGACGCCGCGCCCGGCGCCAAGGACCACGCGCTGCATCTCGACAGCAGCGTGTTTCGGCAGAAGGGCGACGCGATCACCACGGACCACCCTTCGTACAAGGAGGCCTGGGGCGACGGCCCGCGACTCCCGCTCGTCGCGAAGGTCACGGTCAAGCGCGCCAACGGCGACGAGGCCGACGTGGAAGACGCCGTCGGGCCGCTGAGCTTCCTCTGGGAGTGGGGCGACCCTCGCGTGGAGGCCGTCGACCCGTGGCAGGCGTGGACCGACGCCTCGACCGCCCCGAAGTCGAAGACCTTTCTGAAGACCCTCTTCGCGATCAACAAGAACCGCTACAGCCCGCCGACCTACAACTGCCCCGACACCTACGGCGGCAAGCACCGACCGGGGGCGCTGTACTTCCTCCCCGCGGAGGGGGAGCCGAACGCGGTCGCCGTCGAGGCGCGTCGCCCGGCGGCCGCACGCAGCGAGCCAGGCGCGGCCAACGGGGCGCGGGCGACCACCGCGGCGCTCTTTCAGCCCTCGCGCCTCGCAGGTGATCAGTACGTCGTGAGCGTGTACGCCCTGCGCAACGAGGCCTACGTCGTCGAGCCCGCGGACTGGTCGCGCACCCCGAAGGCCTTCCGCGACGCCGCCGGGGTCGCGGGGGTCGCGCTCGCGAGCTCGCGCACGCTGGAGGTGCAGCGGCGGGTCAAGGTGTTCGCGCGCGCCGTCGCGGGCGCCGCCGCGTGGACCCAGAGCGACGTCAAAGACCTCTTCCGCGTTCAGGCCGGCGTCGAGCTCGACGTCGACTCGGCCCCGCTCGACGAGAACGCCTACCTCGCCAACGACGACGCGATCATCCAGGCGACCTACGACGAGGGGCGGCAGGTCAAGCCGTACTCGCTGCTGCACTTTCGCCACCTGCTCAAGCGCACCGCCACCGGCTGCGGCGTCGCCTTCGAGTCTCGCACAGACTACGAGAACGCCGTCCGGCCGCTCTACCGCAACGGGCCCATGGTGAAGGTGCAGGGCGTCGCGCTAGGGGCCGGCGCGCCGCTCGCGGCGGGCGCGTGGCGCGGCGTGGTGGCGAAGGCCGTGTTCGGCGACCCCAACGTGTACATCCTGTCGCTCGGCGGCGCGGTGCCCGACGCGGGCACCGAGGTGAGCCAGCTCGGCACGCCGCTGAAGTTCACCATGCCCGGCGGGGCGCAGGCGCTGAATGCCACCGACGCCGAGGCCATCTTCGACAACTTCGTGAAGATGACCGACGAGGCCCTCGAGAGCGACCAGAAGTACGGCCAGCTGACGGGGGGCATGGGGCCGTTCCGCTTCTTTCTCCTCGACCGGGTGCGCACGTGGGCGAACGCGCACCTCGGGGTCTCGGTGGGCGCGGCGCTCGCACAGTTCAAGTGGGTGCGAAGCACCGACGATTTTCCGTCGGGGTCGTGCGTGCAAGACGTGAGCACCCGGCAGCGCGGCGTCGTGCTCTTCTCGACCCCGCCCGACGTCGACCTTCGCGGCAAGGGCAAGGACCCGACGGTCTACAAGCCCGTGGCGTCGCTCATCGCGCACGAGCTGGCGCACGCGCTGTTTCTCGAACACACGAACAACACCACGGGCGCACTGCGCAACGCCCCCAACGCCGCGGAGGACCCCAACTACCACGTCTCCGACGAGGCGTGCATCATGAACTACGACCCCGACTCGGCGCACTTCTGCGGCGTGTGCGCCATCCGTCTGCGCGGCTGGCGCGAGTCGGGCACCACGCGCGCCCTCACCGCACCCACCGCGACCCTGGCGCTCCCCCACGGCGTGACGGCGATCGTGGCATACAAAGGGGCCCTGCGCGGGGAGCCCGTGCCGCTGCGGGCCCGCACCAACATCGTGTGCGGCGGCAACGGCACCCTCACCTGCACCAGCGACGCCGTCGAGGTCTTCGAAGACGAGGCGTGCCAGCGCCGCGTCGACCTCACCGGCGGGCTCGCCGTCGACCCCGTCGAGCTCGCGCGCGGCAAGACGCTGTACGTGCGGGCCCTCAAGGCCGGCAACGCGCTCAACAACGTGACCTTCACCCTCGACGCCCCAGGGGCGACGCGGCAGACGGAGACCGTGACCACCCTCGAGGCCCGCATCGAGATCTGCCGCACGCGCGCCCGCAAGGGGGACGCCCCGCCCGTGATGCCCGAGCGGGAGAAGCTCTCCCCCGGACGCTTCATCGCGAAGCAGGACGGGGCCGGTCAGCAGGGGCGCGCGAAGGTGATCGTGCATCGGCCGAAGCCCGACGCGTACACGGGCGACGTCACCGTGGCGCCGAGCGCGAACCTGCGCCTCTTCGCGAAGGAGAAGTTCAGCGCGCGGGAGCAGCCCCTGGCGACGTGGAAGTCGCCCGCGGCGAGGATTCCGGCGGAGGGCGTCGCCCTCTGGGTCGAGGGGGCGCAGACGAGCGTGGCGCGCGGCGGCGCGACCGTGGCGGTGCGCGTCGACGGCAGCGACCTCGACGCCGACCGCGTGGCGTTCACCGTCATCGAGCTCGCCATCGAGGCCGAGATTCCCGTGACGCCGCCGACGCAGGCGAGGAACGTGCGGGTGGGCGTGAACGACGTGCCCAACGCCGGAGCGCGGGGCGCCGCTCCCGCGCAGCGCGCGACCTTCGACGCCGACGCGGGGGCGCCGCTGGTGCTCCCGTACGCAGCGCCGACCCGCACGAACCGCGGCGCGACCGAGCCGAGCGCGGCGCCGGTGACCCTCAAGCTGGTGATCCCCGACGGGCCCGCCCCGCCGTTCTCGTGGACGATCATCCGCGCGAAGGACGACGCCAGCGGTATCAAGAAGCTCTTCCCGCAAGAGGTTCCGGTGCTGAGCTACCGCAGGGAGAGCGCGCAGCGGGCACTGCTCGAGCGCGACGCGGTAGGGACCTTCCACGTCGTGGCCTTCCTCGACGACAACGGGACGATGCGCTTCGACCCGAAGGTAGACCGCGCCCCCTTCGCGGTCTTCAACGTCGTGCTGGTGGGCGCCGTCGCGCACACGAACACCTCGCGCGCGGCGGCGACGGGCTTCAACCTCATGCAGGACGCCGACTCGGTCGCGATCCAGGATTTCTCACAGACCTCCGTGACCCTCGAGGCCGACGTGCAGCTCGTGGGCGGGGGCAAGAAGGGGCGCCGGGGCCTCGACCGCGCGTCGGTGTTCTGGGCGCAGAACGTCCTTCAGACGAGCTACCCGGCGCGCTACTCCCACACGCGCAACGGCGGCGGCAACATCGACCTCCCGATGGTCTTCGCGGCCAACGTTCACGATGCCACGGAGCGGGTCGCGCCCGACCAGCACGCCGAGCCGATGTTCAAGGTCGGCGACCCCGCGGTCGTCCCGCTCGCGCCCAGGATCCTCGACTCGGGCAACGCACCCCTCGCCGACGGCACGCTCCCGGGCACCCGCCTCGGCCTCGGTCGGCAGGGGGGCATGCTGCTCGACGCGACCCTCGGCAAGCGCGGGCTCATCTCCGCGACCGACGCACCCAACCGCAGCGTGCCGAAGCAGCACCCCAACGCGCAGTACACGGGCTCGGCGCTCCACACCTTCGGGTGGATGATCGAGTTCGAGGCCTTTCTCTGCCTCTGCACCGGGCGCACCGCGATGGACACGAGCGCGCCGAACGTGCCCGAACGTCGCCTCTACAGCGTGTTCGCGACCACGCGCTGGCAGGTTGACGGCACCTGGGACCTCACCCAGCCCAACTGGGACCAGACGAAGCCCACCGTGCAGGTGACCGCGGCGCCGGTGCTCAGCCCCCCCGTCGACGCGGTCGACACGGCGCTCGAAGTGGGCGCCCCCACGATGCTCGCCACCGCGGCCTTCGACGCGACCGCCGACCCGCTGAACGTCGGCTGGTAGCGCTCCGCGCCCCTGCGCTCACAGCTCGCTGAAGAACGACCAGATCTCGCGCGCCGCGAACGGCGGCGGCGAGTGGTCTCCGCCGTGCGCGCAGAACACCACGCGCGCGTCGCCCGCGCAGCCTCCGTAGCGCACGCACGCGTCGCCGTCGGCGACCCCTTCGGGGGCGCAGCGCGCGGCGGCGATCCAGTGGTCGCGCGACGCTTCGCCGTAGTGAAACGCGACGGGCGCGTCGGCGCGGCCGTGCGTGATCCACACCGTCGGCGCCTCGTCGACCGGGCGGTGACCCGGGGTGGGGCACCGTGCGCTGAAGGAGAGCGGCGCGACGAGGAGAGAAGCGTCGCTCAGTCCGAGAGTAGACCTCGCACCTGATCCTCCCAGAGCTTGACCCGATCGACGATCGAGAGCGTCGGGCCGCCCAGGTGGACGACGCCGATCCGAACGAGCGACCCGGTCTGAAATCCGCGCAGCGGGAACGACGCCGGATACGCCCCGGGGTCTCCGCTGCACACCGGGAACACGAAGGTCACCCGGCGGGCGCGAAGCTCGTGGTGCGCGGTGTACGCGATGGCCTGATAGACGTCCGCGCGATCGATGCGCAGGCGCTGCCCCGCCACAGACACGTCGCCCGCGTCGTCATCGGCCAGCGGATCGCCCCCGACGTCGACGAGCACGTCTTTGTACTTGGCGTCGAGGACCTCTCCCCGGGCGGTGAGGAGGTAGTCGGGCTTCAAGTGCGGACGGTGCGGCCCAGCGCTCGCGTTGCCTCCCTGCCAGTCGTAGTAGAAGCGCGGCTCGGAGCGCACGTGGTCTGCTGAGACCCGCCGAAGCACGAGCAGCAGCAGCGTTTGAAAGGCCCGCGCGAGATCGAAGCCGAACGAGAGAAAGGCAACGCCCTCGACGTCGCCGTGGTGTCCGAGCCCGAGCCCGTCGAGAAGCAGGGCACAGATCTCGTGGAGCGGCTGGTAATGCCTCGTGAGCGAGTCGTAGCGGAGGCCTCGAACCTCCTCCGCGCTGACCTCGACGGACCGCACCGCCCCGAGGCGCGCCAGCGCGGAGCGGCACGAGACGGCGCGCCTCTGATCCTCCGGGCAGAATCTGTCGAGGTAGCGCGCGATGGCCTCGAGGCCCGCTCGAAGGATGCGATTCGCCTGCGTGTCGAGTTCGAACACGAAGTGCTCACACGGGATCTCGAAGGGTCGACCGCGCGCCCAACTCTTCGGCCACGCGCTCGCGTCGATGCGGCCCTTGATCTGCCCGTGCAGCGTCTCGGCGCGCCGGACGTACTCGCGCCGGAGGGTGCGGTCGAGGAAGCGAACGATGCGTGACAGAGACCACGAGACGAAGAAGTCGTGCAGGCTCTCCGTCGCGACGAGCGGCGGATCGTCTGCGTGATCCGTGTCGTCGACGTTCGACCCGAGCGCCCAGAGGCCCTGGAGCATCGAGAAGGTCTCGAGCTTCCCGAACTTCGGGACCACTTCGACCTGCCAACCGCTCGCGCCGCCGATCTGGATGACGCCGACCTTCGATACGGTCTGGATCGCAGGCTCGCCGCGACGGTTGTAGACGGCGCCTCGCGCGAATCCGGCCTGCGAGAGCGCGCGCGCCACGGCGGGGAGCTCGTGCGGGGTGATCCCGAGGGCGCTGATCGGATTGGCGCAGTTCTCGGTGAGGGTGACGAAGCGTCGCGCGGCGCGGAGTTGATTCGCGGCGGTCTTCACGGCGCGGCGGCGGCGGGTGACGCGCTGGCGTCGGGCGTCGACTTCGTGACCCGCGGCACGCCGAGGAAGTCGCCGTACTTCGCGTAGAAGTCCGCGTCTTCGACGCGACCGGGCACGAACACGTCGAGCTCACGAAGCGCGCGCGCGAACAGCTTACGACCCGCGTCTTCGAGGGCGACGCCCTCCTCGCTGTACTCCTGAAGCTGGGGCAACACCTCCAGCTCGATGCGATCGCGCAGGCTGCGACGGAAGCGAAAGTCCTTGGGTGCAGTGGGGCGGGGCACCATGAAGAAGCTCGGGCCCAACGCGTGGTCACGACCATGCGCGTTCCACGTCCCGTCATCGCGCGTGAACATGCGCAGCACAGCAGAATACAGGCGGACCGCGTCGCCGAGCCTTCCTGGCTTCTCGGGCCAGTCGGGGTCGCTCGCCTCGCGGATGGGCGCGTAGTAGCTCTCCAGCGCCGCCGGGGAGGCGAGTATGTCGATGAAGCTGAATCGACGCCGCAGCGCCATGTCGAAGCGCACGACCGATCGGTCGGCCGCGTTCATCGTGCCGACGATCCAGAGGTTCGGCGGAATCACCAGGGTCGCGTCGTAGGCGCCGTCCGCGCGGCGGATCGCGTACGGCGTGGCGATGGCCTCGCCGCGCTTGTCGGCCTCGATGCCCATGACGAGCTCGCCGAACACGCGCGCGACGTCGGCGCGGTTGATCTCATCGATCACGAGGATCGCGCGCCGCGTCGCGAGCTTCTCGCCCGCCCACGCGCACATCGACGCGAAGAGCTTGTCCCTCGCGAGGAACACGGGCTGACCGCCCTCTCCCGGCTCGGCGACGACGCCCCGAACGAAGTCCTCGTACCCATACGACGGGTGAAACTGGACGAGCGCCCACGCGGTCTCGCGGCCCTGGAGTCCCTTGGGATGAACGCCGGGCGCTCCGGGCGTGAAGCGGGCTTGATCGCGAGACGCGCGACGCTGCGCGTCCGACAAGCCGCGGCTGCCGCAGCAGAGGTCGACGAACTGGAGCGCGTAGTGGGTCTTCCCGGTGCCCGGCGGCCCCTGAAGAATGATCTGCCCGCGCTCGCTCACCGTGTCGAGCATCCGTCGCAGGATCACATCATCGACCTGCACGTCCTCGTCCGATGACGCGATTTCGTGTGGGCCGTCACCCGGGGCGTCGCTCTGCGCGAGAGCGGCTGTCGCCGATGTGTCCGAATCGTCCGGGGCGCGCTGAAGCAGCCCGGCGAGGCGCGAGCGCTCCTCGGGGCCGAGCGAGAGCGCGCAGTGCGGCGTGTTCACGTCGAGCGCGAGGACGACATCGCCCTGATACCGAAGCTGCCACCCGGGGCCCGAGGGGAGACTCTCAATGATGTACGACGCAACATCGGCCGGAACACTGGCGGCCTGCCGCGCAGCGAGCAGCTCGTTGAAATCGAGCTGCCAGACGAGCACTCGATTCATCGATCGAGTCAGGAGGCACGCGAGCAGCACAGGCGTGGAGCCCACGCCGGCCGCGCGGACGATCTCGTTCTGGATGAAGGCCTCCGAGGCGTTGTTCCAGAAGTAGTCACGGGGATCGGCGGCGAGGCGTAGGCGCACCGTGAGCAGCGGGCCGCCCGTGCCCCGCAGATCGATCTCGTACTGATTCTGAACGAGCTTTCGAAGGTCGGGGAAACACTGCGACAGACGACCGACGAGGATCGATCGGAGATACTTCGCGGGGGTCGCATCGGCGTCGTTCGTCGACGTCGTCGGGTGCGTTGCCTTGAGCGCGGTGATGAGCGTGGTGGTGGTCATTCATGCCCCGAAAGTGTTCGCAACGGACGGGGCATGGGAGGTCCGACGAGTGGACCTGTCAACCGCATCCGTGACGCGGTCGTAGGGGCGACACGCGCGAGGTCGACGGAGCGCGCGTCGCGGGGCTCCTCCACGGCGAGAGCGCGGGTGCCGTCGCGCGGGTGTATGCGCGCCACGGGTACGCGCTCACGCTCCGCGAGCAGCCCGACCACCTGGGCTGCGAGCTCGCCTTCCTCGCGACGCTCG
>CAISKJ010000941.1 GCA_903885885.1 uncultured delta proteobacterium | reverse complement strand
GGTCGGCGCGCTCGACCTGCAAGCGACCAGCGGCAGCACGGCGAGCAGCACAGCGGGAACGTGAAACGTCATAACAGATCGCATGGAACCTCTCTCATCCTCCTCCGAACCGAAGCGCATGCACGATACACCACCGCGGCGCGCCGAGAACGCCGTTCAGCGCGCGATCGCGAGGCCCGTGTGCACGTGCCCCGCGGTGACCACCACGCGCCCGCAGAGCTCGTAGCCCGCGCGAAACTCCGCGGTGAGCCCCTCGACGAGCCGCACGCGCAGCGCCCCGTCGGCGCCGAGCGCGACCACCTCGGCGGCGTGAAACCCGAAGAACGCCTGCACAATGGGGTGCAGGCACTTGTAAACACTCTCCTTCGCGGAGAAGACCGCGGTGGCGACCACGGCCTCGTCCCAGGCTCCGCCCGCGAGGGCCGCGAGCTCGCCGGGGCGCGCGAAGTGCCCACCGAGGCGCCGCGCGCGCTCGACGGTGAAGGTGACCTCGCTGTCGACGCCGACGCTGCGCAGCGCGCGCCCGTCGGCCACGGCGGCCGAGGCGAAGCCCTGCGTGTGCGTGATCGACCCGACCACCCCGTCGGGCCAGGCGGGCGCGCGGTCGTCGCGGGTGCTCAGCGCGAGGTGCGCGTGCTGCGGGTGCCGCGCGCGCAGCGCCTCGCGGGCGCACCAGCGACCCGCCAGGTACTCGATGTGGCGCTTGCGCACGGCGTCGCGAAGGCGCTCGGGCACCACGAGGCCTTCGAAGGCCGCGAGGTCGCCGTGGTCGTCGTGGAGGTCGACGGCGATGCTGCACCGCGCCACCTCGGGCGGAAGCACGGCGGGGTCGGGTACGACGCGAAACACCGCAGCGCCCCGCTCAGCGTGCGAAGGCGCCCACGACCTGGTCGTCTTCGCTCCCGAGGAGCACGGCGTCGAGCGCGTAGTCGCCCTCGCGCACGCGATCGGTCGCGGCCACCAGGAGCTGCGCCGATTGCGCCTCGGCGGGCGCCGCCGCGAAGGCCGCCGCGGGCACGGTGAACGCCCCCGGCGCGCGCGGCGCCACGCAGCTCACGAGGAGCCCGTTGCCCCGCGTCCCCTGCGGCGGTTCGAGCGACAGGGTGAGCGACACGTGCGAGCCGCTGCCGCCCTCCCAGCGCACCGCGAGGCCCTCCGTCGCGCGGAGGTTGAAGCCCTGCGCGGGCGCCACGCGCCGCACCGCCGTGGGCACCGTCGCGGGCGACCGGAACCGATGCGCGGGCACGTCGGCGCCGCCCGCGATGCCCCCCGCGAGGCGTGTGCCCGGCGTGAGCGTGACGCGCACCGCGGCGCGGTACACCCCGTCGGGCGCGCGGTCTACGTGGCCGAGCACCTGGCCGCCCGCCACCCACGCTTCGAAGCGCCCGCCGTCGGCCGCGGGGGCCTCGGCGCCGTCGGTGAGCGACACCGCGGTGCAGTGCGCGTCGCGGTAGCGCAGGTCGCGCGCGCGCAGAAACGTGGCCGTGAAGGCCGTGAGCCCCGCGCCCGGACCGATGCCCACCACGTAGAGCGGCGCGCGCGTGTCGGCCTGCGGCGCGGCGGGGCCCTTACACGACAGCCCGGCGATGGAGGCGAGCATCACGGCGTAGCGCATGACCGCTGCGTTATCGCATGCGCCCGCCCGGCTCAAGCGCGGCGCGCGTTGACACCCCTCGCGCCGGGTGCGATGGCCCGTCGATGGCAGACGCAACGCCCGCTCCTCGCCGTCGGCTCCTCCCGCTCGCGGCGCCGCCGCCGCCCGTCACGCTCACGACGCGGCTCGAGGCCCTCCGCGACGGGCTCACCGCGCTCGACGAGGCGCAGGTGCGCGCGCGCTTCGAGGTGCCCGACCGCGCGCGGCTGCTCAAGAGCACGGTGTCGCTGTGCCCGCAGTGCCTCGCGCACGTGCCCGCGGTCTTCGTGGGCCTCGGCGGTCGGGTGATCGCGCACAAGCGCTGCGACGCGCACGGCGTCTCGCGCGCCCTCATCGAGAACGACGAGCGCTACTTCATGCTGTCGAACCGCGACCGCTGGGGCAGGCGTTACGCCGACCTCCCCGAGCATCGCATCCCTGATTACTCGGTGATCCCTGGGGCGGGGTGTTGCGACCCGTCGACGGGCTGCTGCGACGACTTCACCGACCAGAGCGCCACCAAGACGTGCACCGTGCTCGTCGAGGTGACCGACGCGTGCAACCTCGCGTGCCCCGTGTGTTACAGCGACGCCAAGGGCGACCGGATGATCCCCTTCGAGACCTTTCGCGCGCACGTGCTCGCGATGCTCGACAAGAAGGGCGAGGCCGACTCGGTGCAGCTCACCGGCGGCGAGGCCACGCTGCACCCGCGCTTCTGGGACATGGTGCAGTTTCTCTGCGACGAGCCCCGCGTGAAGCGCGTGTACGTGCCCACCAACGGCATCGCGTTCGCGAAGGATCCGAGCGCCGTCGAGCGCCTCGTGAAGCACCGCGACAAGGTGATGGTGCTGCTCCAGTTCGACGGGCTCACGCGCGACACCGACCGCGCCATTCGCGACGCCACGCTCGCGGGCGTGCGCGAGAAGGTGCTCGCCATGCTCGACGCGGCGGGCGTCGCGATGCAGCTCACCATGACCATCGCGCGGGGCGTAAACCTCCGCGAGGTGGGCGACGTCGTGGGCCTCGGCATGGACCATGAGAACGTGCGCCTCGTGGCCCTGCAGCCCGCCACGTACTCGGGCCGCTACGACCTCGCGCCCGACGCGATGGAGCGCCTCACGCTCTCCGACGTGGCCACCGAGGTGCTCCGCGCGGCGCGGCTGCGCATGCGCGCCGACGACTGGGCGCCCATCCCCTGCAGCCACCCCGGCTGCGGCTGGATCACCTTGTTTTATAGGCGCTTCGGCCTCCACGAGAACGTGGTGAAGTACATCGACCTCGCCAAGGTGATGGACACCGTGGCCGCCAAGACGGTGCTCGACAAGCGCGAGCTGCAGAGCACCCTGGGGTCGAGCGCGTCGGGCACGCTGGCGCAGGCGGCGGGCAAGCTCCTGGGGCGCATGGTGCGGCCGCGCGACATCTTCAGCGTGGCCATCAAGCCCTTCATGGACCGCTTCAACTACGATCAAGATCGCGTGAGCGCCTGCTGCCACCACACGATGGACACGCGCGGCAACCTCGTGTCGTTCTGCGAGTACAACGCCCTGCGGCGCCCCGGCGACGACTGGAAGCAGTTTCCGTTGCTGTAGCGGTTTCAGTACCCGATGAGAGGCGACTTGCGCAGCCAGGCGTCGCTCGCGAGCTGATCGACCATGAAGCGCGCGAGGTCTTCGCGCGTGAGCTCCGACTTCATGCCGTCGGGGGCGAGGCCCGCCTTCACGCCGCCGCGCGCGGGCTCGTTGAGGAGCCTGCCCGGTCGCACGTTCACGTACTCGAGGCCCGCGTCGAGGAGCGTGCGCTCGCCGCGCTCCTTGTCGGGCCACACGTTGCGCAGCACCGTCTTCGAAAACACCTTGGCGATGAGGCTCATGTGCTTCACCGAGTCGCCCACGCCCCAGGCCGAGAGGTTCACGATGCGCTTGACGCCGTGCTTCTTCATCGACGCCACGATGTTCCGGTAGAGCACGTCTTGAATGTCGGTCTTCTCGAGGCTCCGCGGGCCGAAGGCGCAGAGCACGGCCTCCTGCCCCTGCATCGCCGCGTCGAGGGCCGCCGCGTCGCGCGCGTCCCCGCTGGACACGCGGAGCTTCGCGTGCGTCGCGGTCACCGACGCGGGGTTGCGCGCATAGGCCGTCACCTCGTGGCCCGCCGCGAGCAGCATCTTCACCGCGTGGACGCCGGTCGCGCCCGTCGCTCCGATCACAAGCACCTTCATCGTTGTTCTCCGTGTGTCGCGCCTGGCGCGTAGGACCTACTC
>CAISKJ010000940.1 GCA_903885885.1 uncultured delta proteobacterium | reverse complement strand
GGGGGCGATGCGCCTCGGGGCCCTCACGCGCGAGCTCGAGGGCTGCGACGCCGTGATGCAAGAGACGCTGCGCGAAGACGCCGCGCTCGACCGCACGATCGAAGAGGCGCGGCAGAAGCGCGACCGGGCCCGCGAGGGGCTCATGTCGGGCGAGGCGCAGGGGCAGGCGTGGCGCACCGAGGTCGACCGGGCCGCGGCGCGCACCACCGACGCGAAGGTGATCGCGGCGCGGGCGCGGGAGCGCGCGACGGCGGCGCGCAACGCGGTGCACCGCCTCGAGCGGAGCGTCGAGGAGCTCAAGGTGCGTCAGGCGCGCCTCGAGGCCGAGCTCACGAAGCTCGACGCGACGGAGCGCGAGTCGGTGACGCGCGTCGACGGGCTCCGCGAGGCGCTCGCGAAGGCCGTCGAGGCGGCCCACGAGAAGCAAGACGCGGTGACGAAATCGCGCGTGCGCTACGACGGATTGAAGAACGACGTGGGCGCGCTCGAGGGGCAGACGCGCACCATTCGGCAGCGCAAGGAGAGCCTCGCGAAGGAGGCCGCGACGCTCGAGATGCGGGCCCGCGAGGAGACGCTCGCGATGGAGCACCTCGTCGAGGCCGTGGCCGACAAGCACCAGGTGGCGCTCCCCGCGGTGGTGAGCGAGTACCAGGAGCGCGCGCGGCCCACGGAGGTGGATCGCAAGCGCGTCGACGAGCTGGCGAAGACCATCGAGCGCCTCGGCGAGGTGAACCTCACGGCCATCGACGAGTACGCCGAGCAGGAGCGCCGCGCGACCTTCTTCACCGAGCAGAAGGACGACATCGAGCGCGCCATTTCGCAGCTCGAGGCGGCGATTGCGCAGATGAACCGCGAGTCGCGCAAGCGCTTCCGCGAGACCTTCGACGCGGTGAACGAGCACTTCCAGGCACTCTTTCCGCGCCTCTTTCGCGGCGGCAAGGGGATGCTCCAGCTCACGCAGTCGGACGACCTCCTCGACGCCGGCGTGGAGATCATCGCGCAGCCGCCGGGCAAGAAGCTCATCAACCTCGAGGCCATGTCCGGCGGCGAGAAGACGATGACCGCGGTCACGCTGCTCTTCGCGCTCTTCATGCATCGGCCGTCGCCGTTCTGCCTGCTCGACGAGATCGAGGCCGCCCTCGACGAGGCCAACGTGATTCGCCTCGTGGAGCTCGTGCGCGACCTCACGGACCGCTCGCAGTTCATTCTCATCACCCACAACAAGCGCACGATGGCCATGGCCGACGTGCTCTACGGCGTCACGATGCAGGAGCCCGGCGTGTCGAAGCTCGTGAGCGTGAAGATCCGCAAGGACGCCGAGCGGCCCGCCGGGGTACCCGCCGCCGCCGCGGGGTGACGTCGCGGTGACGGTGACGTCGGGGTTTTACGCGGGCTTCGAACCGTGGTAGTGCCCGCGGCCCCGATGACTCCTCGTGAAAAGATCCGCAACATCGCCATCGTCGCGCACGTCGACCACGGCAAGACCACCCTCGTAGACCACATGCTCCGTCAGGCTGGCGTGTTTCGCGCCAACGAAGAGCTGACCGACCGCGTGATGGACTCCAACGACCTCGAGCGCGAGCGTGGCATCACGATCCTCGCGAAGAACACGTCGGTCCGCTACGGCGACTACAAGCTCAACATCGTTGACACCCCCGGCCACGCCGACTTCGGCGGCGAGGTCGAGCGCACGCTCATGATGGCCGACGGGTGCCTCCTCCTCGTCGACGCCGCCGAGGGCCCGCTCCCGCAGACGCGCTTCGTGCTCCGCAAGGCCCTCGCGCGGGGCTTTCCGGTCATCGTGGTGATCAACAAGATCGACCGGCCCGACGCCCGCCCCGCCGAGGTGCTCGACGAGGTGTTCGCCCTCTTCTGCGACCTCGAGGCCAGCGACGCTCAGGCCGACTTTCCGGTGATGTACGCCATCGGCCGGCAGGGTATCGCCAAGCGCACCCTCGACGACCCCAACACCGACCTCTTGCCCCTCTTCGACGCGATCGTGAAGCACGTTCCGCCGCCGTCGGGCAACCTCGAGGCCCCCCTCCGCATGATCGTCACGAGCCTCGACTACGACGACTACGTCGGTCGTCTGGCCATCGGGCGCATCGTCGACGGGCGCGTGCGCGAGGGCGGCAAGGTCGTCGTGATGGGCGCCAAGTCCAACACCGAGGCCAAGGTGGCCGCGCTCTTCACCTACGAAGGCCTCGCGCGCAAGCGCACCGACGAGGCCGGCGCGGGTGAGAACATCTCGCTCGCGGGCATCGACGCCATCGAGATCGGCGACACCGTGGCCGACCTCGGCGAGCCGAAGGCCCTGCCGCGCATCGAGGTCGAAGAGCCGACCATCAAGATGCGCTTCGGCGTGAACACCTCGCCCTTCGCGGGCAAGGAGGGCAAGTACCTCACCTCGCGCCAGGTGCGCGAGCGCCTCATGCGCGAGGCGCGGAAGAACCCCGCCATTCGCGTCGAGGACACCGAGAGCGCCGACCAGTTTCTGGTGTACGGCCGCGGCGAGCTCGCCCTCGCCGTGCTCGTCGAGACCATGCGCCGCGAGAGCTACGAGCTGTCGCTGGGCAACCCCGAGGTGGTCACCCGCGAGGTCGACGGCGTGCTCTCCGAGCCCGTCGAGACCGTGATCTGCGACGTGCCCGACAACCAGGTGGGCGTGGTCACCCAGCGCCTCGGCGAGCGCCGCGGCGTGATGGTGCGCATGAGCAACCCGGGCTTCGGTCGCGCCCGCGTCGAGTTCGAGGTGCCCTCGCGCGCCCTCATCGGGTTTCGCAGCGAGTTTCTCACCTCGACGCGCGGCCTCGGGCTGCTCCACACCGAGTTTCTCGGGTGGCGCCCGTGGGGCGGGCCGATGCTCCGCCGCGCCAACGGCGCCATGGTGGCCGACCGCACGGGCGTCGCGACGCCCTACGCGCTCTTTCACCTGCAGCCCCGCGGCGAGTTCTTCGTGGGCCCCGGCGCGCCCGTGTACGAGGGGATGATCGTGGGGGAGCACAACCGCCCCAACGACTCCGACGTGAACGCGGTTCGCGAGAAGAAGCTCACGAACGTGCGCAACCACGGCAAAGACGAGAACGTGGCGCTCTATCCCCCGAAGGTGCTCACCGTCGAGACCGCCATGGAGTGGATCGACCGCGACGAGCTCGTCGAGGTGACCCCCACCGCCGTGCGCGTGCGCAAGGCCGTGCTCGCGATGTCGTCGCGCCCCCGGCGCACCGAGACCGAGTCGTAGGCAAACACCCGCGCCGGGTGGGGCAGCGCGACGGGGGGCCAAACACCCGGAACCCTTCGCGATACCAACCACCCGGCGCAAGCTCAATGGTTCGCAGCGATCCAAGCGATGCTGCGAAATGCCCCCGAAACCGGTCGGCGCCAAACCAACAAGAGAGTCGCGACGCGGGAGAGACCCGCCGCTGCCCAACAGCAGGGGGTCGCCCTCGCATCGTTCGCGACCGTGCACGTTCCCAACGACGCGCGGTCGCTACATGTAAATGTCTCGAGAACGACCTTTTTAAAAACGGTCGCTCATTTTTGTACGATTTTCTCTGCGCGCGACCGGTCGACACGCCGGGCCCTGTTCGGATAGGTTCCGCGGCATGGGATCGGACGCCAGCGGTGCCCTCGCCCTCGAAGGCGAGGTGATCCGGGATTTCGATCGGATGTACCGCGAGAACGCGACGTACGTGCTGCGTCTCTTGCGCCGCTTCGGCCTGTCGCGGCAAGAGGCCGAAGACGTCTCCCACGACGTGTTCGAGGAGCTATTTCTCAAGCTCCTCTCCCTCGACCGCGCCGAGCGACGCTCGCTGCCCTTCGCGCGCGGCTTCTTGTTTCGTCTCGCGTGGGGGCGCTTCGCCAATCACCGGCGCCGCCACTCGGTGCGCAGCGAGACGCTCTCGGCGTCGCCCCCCGAGGTGCTCGTGGGCCCCGACGCGCTCGACTACGTGCTCGCGCGCGAGATGGCCGCGCTGCTCGTGGCGCTACCGCCGCGCGACGTGGCCGTGTTCGTCGGCTTCGAGGTGTTCGGCAACACCGTCGCCGAGCTGTCGCGCGAGCTCGCCATCAGCGACTACGACGTTCGCACCATTCTGCGGGTGGCGCGCGCCCGTCTGCGCGCCGTGCTCGCGCCGCACGCCACCCCCCAGGAAGAGGATCTCGGATGACCCCTGACGACCCGCGCCCCTCGCGTCCCGTGCTCTGCGCCGACACCGACCCAGCGGACTCATCGACCGACAAGGTTGATGCTGTCGCCGCGGCGGTTGGTCTCCTGGTCGAAACGCCCGGCGCCGAGGGCGACGAGGAGGAGTGGGCGCGCGGCGCGGCCTCGCGGATGCGCGCCCATTTTCGGGAGCGCCTCTACGGCGTGTATGCCTGCCACGAGGAGCCCGAGCAGGACGAGACCACGGGCGTGCGCCCGTCGTGTCCCGGCCTGCGGTAGGCGACGAACGTACTACTGTGCGGTGGGACGCGGGCGGGCGCGGGTGAACACCCGGCGCAGGGCCTCGACGCAGCGGCGGTTCTCTTCGCGCGCGCCGAGCGAGACGCGCACGTAGCCCCGGCGCAGGTGGTGGCTCGCGAGCGAGCGAATGAACACGCCGTCCTGGAGCAGGTGCTGCACCACCGAGTCGGCGGAGATGCCCGTCTCGTGGATGTCGAGCAGGAGGAAGTTGCCCGCGCTCTCGAACACCTCGACGCCGTCGAGGCCGCCGAGCTCGCGCAGCAGGTAGGCCCGCTCGGCGCGGAGCACGTCGCGCCGGCGGCGAAACTCGTCGCGGTCGTCGAGCACCGCGAGGGCCGCGGCGAGGGCGAGGGTCGACACGTTCCACGGGAGCTTCACGCGGGCGATGAGCCTCGCCACGGCGGCGGCCGCGAGCGCGTAGCCCACGCGCAGCCCCGCGAGGCCGTAGGCCTTCGAGAAGGTGCGCACCACGATGAGGTTGGGGTGCGACGCGATGAGCGACGCCACGGAGTCGCCGTCGTCGCCGAACTCGACGTAGGCCTCGTCGACGGCCACGGGGATGCCCAGGCGCAAGAGGCGGTGCAGCGCGGCGGGCGTGACCCTGCGCCCCGTGGGGTTGTTGGGCGAGCAGAGAAAGAGGAGCTTGGTGCGCTCGGTGACGGCCTCGAGCACGGCAGGCACGTCGAGGGTGAGGTCGTCGCGCATGGGCACGATGACCGGCACGCCGCCGGCGACGCGGGTGCGCGACTCGTACATCGAGAAGGTGGGCACGGCCACGACGACCTCTTCGCCGGGCGCCACGAAGGTGCGCACCAGGAGGTCGATGACCTCGCTCGAGCCCGCGCCGAGCACGCAGCTCTCCTCGGTGAGGCCGCACTCGGCGGCGAGGCGCCGGCGGATCTCGCGCGACATCGCCGCGTCGGGGTAGCGGTGACCGCGGGTGAGGGCGGCCATCACGGCCTCGGTGACGCGCGCCGAGGGGGCGAAGGGGCTCTCGTTGGACATGAGCCGCGCGAAGCCGTCGCGGTGCCGCGCCTCGCGGTCGGCGAGCTGAAAATGGTCTTCGCGGTAGGGGGCCGCGCCGCGCACCCAGGAGGGCGTGAAGACCTCCATCGCGTCGGGGTCGATGGGGCCGTGCGCGGGCGGCGAGAGCGACTCGAGGTCGTCGTCGAGGTCGTCGCCGAAGACGCGGAGCATGGCCTCGGCGCGCGCGTGCGCGGCGGGCGTGTCGATGTCGATCCACCGGGCGTCGCCGACGTCGACGGCCACGAAGAGGCCGCGCGCGGCGAGGGCGCGCACGCCGTCGGAGAGCGAGGCGTCGCCGCGGCGCTCGTAGAGGCCCCGGAGCTCTCGCGCGAGCGCGCCGTTGATGCGGAAGATGCCCGTGTCGATGGCGTTGAAGTCGGTGAGGTCTTTCGAGATGGCCTGAATCGTGTGGCCCTGCACGCGGACCTTCGTGGCGTCGTCGAGGTCGAAGCAGCGCTCGATGTCGAAGTCGACGCCGAGGGCGCACGCGCCCGCGGGGAGCTCGGCGCGCACGAGGCGCCGCACCAGCTCGGGGGCCACCAGGTGGTCGCTCATGGTGAGCAGGCACTCGCGGTCGAGGTGCTCCGCCGCGGCGAGGAGCGACACGCCGTTCGAGCGCTCCCACAAGGGGTTCTCGACGAAGGTGACCGTGACGCCGAGCGCCTCGCCCACGGGCGTGAGCGCCGCGCGGATCTGCGCGGCCTCGTACCCGACGATGACCACCACCTCGCGGATGCCCTCCTTCACGAGCGTGCGCACGATGCGGAGCACCATGGCGGTGCCCGCTACGGGCCGAAGGGGCTTCGGGAGCGCGTCATCCTGCGCGAGCCGTGATCCTTTACCGGCCGCCAGGATGATGGCGCGATCTACCCTACGCTTCGACATCTAGGACATCCTCCGCAATGCGCTACACGGTCGCCAAGCACCGCGGCGTGTATCACGGGTGACGTTTCACCCGCAATTCTGCAAATGATCGCGAATCTCGCGCACCCGCCGCGGCCTCAAGGCCCGGCGAAGAGTGCGCGCGCCCGCGCGAGGTCGGCGGCGTCGTCGACCTCGTTCCACCGCAG
>CAISKJ010000939.1 GCA_903885885.1 uncultured delta proteobacterium | reverse complement strand
CGCGGCGAGGTTGGACGCCACTGCGGGAAGGAACACCTCTCGCACCAGCGCGTCGCAGCCGCGCTCGCGGGCGATCCTGCGGGCGCGCGCCTCGGCCTCGGCGAGCCGGTGCCCGAGCACGTCGGCGAGGGCGCGTGTCGGGTCGAGCGGGTCGTCGACGGCCACCATCGCGACGGGGCGCGCGCCGCGGTGGGCGTGCGTCTCGCCGAGCACCGAGGCCGCCACCGCGAAGCCGAGGGCGGGGTCGAGATCGCCGCGCCACGACCACGACGTGAGGTCGGCCACGACGGCCGCGGGGTCGTCGAGGCCCCACGGCGCGCGGTCCGAGGCGTCGCGCACGAGCGCCTCGAAGGCCCCGCGCAGCGCTTCGCCCGGTGTGCGCTGGAGGCGATCGAGCGAGAGGGCGTCGGACACGCACTGCCGCACGTCGGCGTCGGTGAGCGCGCGGCGCAGGCTCCGCGTGATGCGCTGCGCCGTCGCGCGCGCCTCGCCCGCGGAGGGGTGTACGTCGGCTGCGCTGCCACTGGAGATCGTTTGGTATCGCGGGCCAGACATGGCGGTTTGTTCTCACTCAATCAGATGCACGCGAATCCTGCGCGGATGCATGCAAGTCATTCAAGTGTGCGATGAAGTTCGCCGGGGCGCCGACAGTGACGGGCGAAGGTTGACAGGCGACCGCGCCCGCCGATACGCGTAGAGTTCACCGCCATGGGACGCACCGACTCCAGCCGAAAGCATGTCAACCAGGCCGCGCTTATGGGCGCGGGCCTCGGACTGTTGCCCTTTCGCTTCGCCGCCCCCGCGGTGGCAGCGCTGGGCGTCAAGATGCTGAAAGACGTACGCGAGACCTTCGAGGCCGAAGCGAACCCCGTCGAGCAGGCCGCTGCGGCAGCCATTCTCGGGGCCGGTGAGTTCGCGCTCGGTCAGGCCACCCGCGTCGTGCGCTTCGCGCCCTGGCTCGGCCCGGTGCTCAGCGCGGCCCTCACAGGCGCTGCGGTGAAGGCCCTCGGCGAGGGCGCCATCGCCTACTACCAGTGGTCGCGCTTCGAGCGCGAGGCCACGGCGCGACCCGCCGATGGCGAGGCTCACACGCGCGTCTCGTTCTGAGCGCGGCGATGCTTTTGTCGTCTCGCGGGCGACGCGCGACCGCGCCCCTGTGCCTCGCGGCCCTCGCCGTCACGCAGCTCGCGGCAGCGCAGCGCGCGCCCCCTCCGCCCCGCGCCGCGTGGTGGAAGTACGCCACCCTCCGCGCCGCGGGCGGCGTCGCCCGCATCACGGGCGCACGCGACGACCCGTTCACCACCTGGACGCTCGACCTCCACGCGGGCCTGCGCGCCTTCGACACGCACCCCACGCACGGCTACTGGATCTTCGGCGGCGACGTGGGCGCATCGATCGGCCCCCGCGGCGGCGCCTCCGCCGAGGTTCTCTGGCTCGGCGGGCCCAGCGTGTCGTACGGCGCCTTCTGGTTCACGGCCGGGTGGGCGCCGCGCTTCGTCGCGGGTGAGCTCGCCCAGGGCGCTGCTGTGGGCGTGCGAAACACCCTCTCAGCGTGCATGTTCATGGGCTTCGCCTGCGTCGACGCATCGCACCAGTGGCTCTCCGTCGGCGACGGATCACAGCACGATCTCCGCCTCGCCTTCGGGCTCGACCTCGGGATGCTCGCTCAGGTGATCATTCAGTTTGCCCGCGCCCGCCCGGGATAGGCCGCGGCACGCCGCAGGTGCGTAATTCGCTTCGCATGGTTCATTGACGCACCCGCTCATCCGTGGTTATGGACCGGTGTCCGACGATGAGGCACCGAGGCCGACAATTTGCAGCGCTGGTCGTATCGACCGTTGCGCTCGCGACGACGAGCGCGGGAGCGCAGCCGTTGGCGACGGCTTCGTCGGCCACGCTGCTGCAGACGCATTCGCAGCGCACGCGCCTCGAGTCGCTCATTCCGCACCTGTCCGCGCCGAGGCTTCTCGGCGGCCTCGCTGCAGGCGCGCTGCCGCCTGCACGAGCTCGCGTGGCGATCGAGGTGCCGTCGCACGAGGCCGCGCCGCCGTCGCCCTTCGTGTCGTTTCGCAACAACTTCGCGGCCCAGTATTTTCGCATGAACCCCATCGACGGATGGACGTGGGCGGGCCTCGGCCTCGGGACGGCCAGCCTGGGGTTCGCGTCGATCTTTCTGCAGCTCGCAGGCGCGTCGGTGCCCACGTATCTCCCGCGGCTGCCGGGCGTCACCACGGCCGAGAATCCCGTGATGCTCTCGGTGGGCTCGTACGCGCTCAGCTACCAGACGGTAGGCTCCCTCACGATGAACGCGGGGGTGTCGGCGCTCTCGTCGAACCTCCTGCGGCTCGTGTTTGCGCCGAGCGACCGCCGCGTCGAGCGCTACATGCGCACCTTCGCGACGGAGCTCCAGGGCGGGTGGTTGTTCGGGGTCGAAGGGGCGATCTGAGGCGCTACGGGTTGCGCGGCGCGAGGGCGTTGGCCACCGAGGTTCCCTTGAGCAGTCGGCCGAGCACGTCGGCGACGCTCTCGCCGCCCAGAATGGCCAGCGGGCCCATGCTCTCTGCCATGCGCTCGGCGAGCGCGCGGTCGCTGAAGGACTGCAGCGCCGCGATGAGGTCGGGCGACACTGCGCCGGCCTTCTCGACCAGCGCGTGGACCTCAGCGCCGATGCGCGCGAGCTCGTGGTCGAGCTTCACCTTGGCCACGTCGAGATCGACCGCGGCGGCGGCGCGCTTGCGCGCGAGCTCGGCCTGCTGAATGGCGTCGACGAGCACCTGCTCGGCCTGCTGCGCTTCGAAGCGCTGACGGCGCAGGGCCGCCTCGGCCTCGGCCTCGGCCGACTGCAGCTCGCGCACGCGACCGAGCTCGCGGAGCTTCACGGTGAGCTCGGCGAGGCGTGTCGAGGCCTGCAGCTCGGCCACCTTCTGGCGCGTGTCTTCGGTCTGTCGCGCGAGCTCGAGGCGCCGCTGCTCGGCGGCGAGCGTGAGCGTCTGCTCGACGGCCGCGTGCTGCGCCTCGACGAGCATCGTCGCGATCGAGGCGTCGCCCAGGGTGACCCCGAGCACCTCGACGTCGTACACGCGCATCCCGTTCTCGTCGAAGCTCCTGCCCGCGCGCTTGCCGCCGTCGGTCTGCGCCCCGAGGATCACGTCGCGCAGAATGGTGACCGCGCGCGAGTAGAACTCCTCGACGCCGTACTGCTTCACAGCGTGCCGCAGGAGCGAGCGCAGGTGGTCGGTGAGGAACTTCACGTAGTTTTCGACGTTGAACCACCGCGCGCTGTCGCCCTCGAAGTTCACCCGGTACGAGAGCGTGAGCTGCACGCGGCACAGGTCGCGCGTTTCGGCCTCGACCACGTCGCTCACCTTGTTGTTGAGCGCGCGGAGGTACACCGTGCGGGCGACCTTCTCGTCGGTCTTCGGGGTGCCCGTGGAGAGCTCCATGGGCTGCAGTGTTTCATCGTACTCGAGCAGGTGCGTGTGGGGCCCGGCGATGACGCGGCGCTCGCCCGTGCGGCTCACGACGAGCACGGCGTAGCCCGTCCACACGTCGATGCTCACGGCGCCGTCGTACTTGGTGTCGAGCACCAGGGTGCGCGGGCGCGCGAAGTTCTGCGAGCGCGTGAAGTCGTCGCCGGCAAACGTGCTCGCCGCCTTCTCGTCGGCGCGCTGCGTGGGCGCCACCTTGGCCGCGAGGCGCTGCTGCTCGCGATCGACGAGGTGCTCGCCTTCGGTCTGCGAGCGCTTGAGCGTCGCGAGCTGCTGGTTCACCGCGAGGGCGTCGGCGTTGCCGGGGAACCACAGCGCCACCGAGCGCGGATCGAGCACGCGCCGCACGATCACCTCGTGGCGCGGGTCGGGGAGGTAGATCGCGGGCCCGCGCTTGAGCGAGATGCGCCCCGTGCGACGGTCGAGCACGTACCTCCCCTCGCCCGCGGGAATGGCGATCGCGTGGTGCGTCTCGTTGTCGCTGTACTTGATCACCGCGTGCTCGGTGCGCGGGAAGTAGATCATCTGCTCCTTGCCCGTGATGAAGAGCTCGTCGCCGACCTTGTGCGCGACGCCGCCCTCCTCGTACGGCGCGATGACCTTCACGTAGATGCCCGAGGTCTCGCTGAGCTCGATGGCGCGGAACTTACGCGCGCCGCCGCGCTCGACGAAGCCTTCGGTGGGCCTCGGAAACACCACCGCGGGCCCGCGGATGAAGCGCTTGTTCCCGTCTTCATCGAGCAGGATGCAGTACTCTAAACGCTCGAGCGTGACGGCCTCGCGCACGTAGTTGCCCGCCGCGTCGGGCACCACCTCGATGCCCGTCGGCGGCATGTGAAACGCCACCTCCGTGCCCTTGATCACCATGAGCTTGCCCATGGTGAGGTCTTCGGGGCGAATCACGGGCTCCTCGGGCTCGGGCGCGCCGTCGCCGCTGCGCTGCGGCTTGAAGACGGCGTCCTTCCAGTTCGCGCGGGCGCCCTCCTCGTCGTACACGCGCACCACGAGGTACTGGTTCGAGTGCAGGTGGTGCCCCTGGATCACCCGCACCATCTGGCCCGGCCACAGCGCGAACGAGATGGGGCCGGGGATGTTCACCTTGCGCCCGACGTTGAGCTCGGGGAGGTTGTTGAGGGCGCCCGTGCGCGGGTGCGAGCCGTCGCGCGCGGGGTTCTTGAGCACGAGGTACCAGCCCTCGGGCGCGACGCCCAGCGTCTGCGTGGCCTGCTCGAGCGAGCACCGGTCGAAGCGCTTCGAAGCGTTGTTGAACACCACCGGGCGGTCGGTGTTGGCGAGGCTCGTCTTGTGCGGCCCCACGTAGACGTTGATGTTGCCCTTGGTCTCGTCAGAGATGAACGCGAACTCGTTCGGTGCAAGTACGAGGTCACGCTCCCTGCCGCGGTCGCTCTCTCCCATTGCGTGTGCTCCTTCGGTCGATGTTGCGAGACGGTGGAGTCTCGCACGATCGTCGACGAGGGGAGCGCGCGCTCAGCGCAGTCGATCGGGCGCTCCGGGGGTGCACCCGTCGAGGGCGTCGTAGGTCCACGCGGCGGGGTCTTCGTCGTCGAGGGAAGCCTCGGCGCGCACGAGGCCGACGCCTGCGCGCGGCGCCCGCGAAGGCGCGCTCGCGGGCACGAAGGACAGAATATGACCGCTCATGTCGGACAGGGTGACGTCGGCGCCGGTGTCGCGGAGCCCTCGTCCCGCGACGCTCCCCGCGAGCACGAAGAGCGTGGTGCCGGGCGCCACCGGAGGGTCTCCTTGTGCGGGCACGCCGCGCGGGTCGAAGCTCGCGCCCACGACGAGCGCGCGCTGCCCCGGCGCGATCACCGCGCCCGCGGCGAGCGTCGAGCGTGACGCGCCCTGCGTGAGCGCG
>CAISKJ010000938.1 GCA_903885885.1 uncultured delta proteobacterium | reverse complement strand
TGCTGCGCCGCGCGACGACGGGCGCGGCGGCCTACGTGGGAGGCCCCGCGATCGTGTGGTCGCTCGCGCTGCCGCGGGTGAACGCGCTCGTGGCCGACGCGACGCTGGCCACGCTGCTCAACCGCAACCTGCGCCTGTGGCTCAAGGGCCTCGTGGGCGCGGGCGCCCAGGCCGCGTACTTCGGCCGCGAGTGGATCGCCGTGCAGCACCGCGCCGCCGTGGCGGTCGGCTACGACGTGACGCGCGACGGTCGCGTGCTCATCGAGGGCGTCGCGGGGTGGGACACGTCCATCGAGCTCCCGGCGAGCATCACGACGGCCGACGAGCGGGCGGTGGACCGCTGGCGCGCGCGTCCCGCGGTGTCGCTCGCGTCGTGCGTGGCGCCCGGGTGGAGCGCGGCCGGGCTCGCCGTGCGCGTGGTCGAAGCCTCCGCGGCGCGCGCGGGCGTCGCGCTCGCGTGGGAGGCGCCGAACGCGCTGCCCGTGGTGGGCGCGGTGCTCCACGCCGACGACCCTATGCCCGCGGGGTGCGCGCTGCGCGAACCCGTGCGCGCCGCGATCGGCTACGTGGAGGGCGCCGTGGGCGACCGGGGCGCGTGGCTCGGGGGCGACGTGCTCGCGCCGACGTGGTGGCTCGACGACGCGGCGCTCGCCCTCACCGGGGGGCGCGACGTGCCCGACGGCGGCGTGCTCGAGGGCGCGCGCGTGGGCGACCTGATGCGCGCGCTGGGGGTGTGACATCGCGCCGAGCGGCCCCATGCGTGGGGCGATGAGCACGCGCATCGAGACCGACTCCTTCGGCGCCATCGGGGTGCCCGCCGACCGCTACTGGGGGGCGCAGACGCAGCGCGCCCTCGCGCACTTTCGCATCGGCGACGACCGCTTTCCGCGGGCCTTCATCGCGGCGCTGGGCACCGTGAAGAAGGCCGCGGCGCTCGTCAACCGCGACCTGGGATTGCTCAACGAGGGCGTGTGCGCGCGCATCGTCGAGGCCGCCGACGAGGTGATCGACGGGCGCCTCGATGGGCACTTTCCCTTGTCGGTGTGGCAGACGGGCAGCGGCACGCAGACCAACATGAACGCCAACGAGGTGATCGCGAACCGCGCCATCGAGCGCGCGGGCGGCGTGCTGGGGTCGAAGAGCCCGGTGCAGCCCAACGACGACGTGAACCGCGCGCAGAGTTCGAACGACGTGTTTCCGACGGCGATGCACGTGTCGGCGGCGCTGCAGCTGCGCGACGCGCTGCTCCCGTCGGTGCGCGCGCTGCGCGACTCGCTGCACGCGAAATCGGTCGCCTTCGCCGGCCTCGTGAAGATCGGCCGCACGCACCTGCAAGACGCCACGCCCCTCACGCTCGGGCAGGAGTTCTCGGGCTACGTGGCGCAGCTCGATCACTGCATCGGCGCCATCGCGCGGGCGCTCCCGGGCCTCTACGAGCTCGCCCTCGGAGGCACCGCGGTGGGCACCGGGCTCAACGCGCACCCTGAGTTCGCCGTGCGCGCCGCCGAGAAGATCGCCGGCCTCACGGGCGCGCCCTTCGTCACCGCGCCCAACAAGTTTCAGGCGCTCGCGTCGCACGACGCGCTCGTGGTGGCGCACGGGGCGCTCAAGGCGCTCGCGTGCTCGCTCATCAAGATCGCCAATGATCTCCGATGGTTGGCGAGCGGTCCGCGCTGCGGCCTGGGCGAGATCACGCTGCCCGAGAACGAGCCCGGCAGCTCGATGATGCCCGGCAAGGTGAACCCCACGCAGAGCGAGGCGCTCACCATGGTGTGCGCGCAGGTGCTCGGCAACGACGTGGCGGTCTCGTACGGGGCCGCGAGCGGGAGCTTCGAACTCAACGCGTTCAAGCCGCTCATCGCGCACAACGTGTTGCGCTCGGTGACGCTGCTCGCCGACGGGTGCGCGTCGTTCGAAGAGCACTGCGTGCGAGGGGTGTTGCCCGACCGCGAGCGCCTCGCCCGCAACGTGCGCGAGGGGCTGATGCTCGTGACCGCGCTCAACCCGCACATCGGCTACGACCACGCGGCGCGCGTCGCGCGCAAGGCGCTCCACGAGGGCGTTACGCTGCGCGAGGCCGCGGTGGCGCTGGGCTACGTGACGGGCGAAGCCTTCGACGCGATCGTGCGACCCGAGGCCATGGTGCGACCCGGGGTGTGACGGCTACCGCGCGGGGAGCGCGTCGAGCCACGGCTCCATTTCGCCGAGGAGCCAGCCGGGGGCCTCGAGCTGCGGAACGTGCCCGAGGTCGTGGTGCTCGACGTAGCGCCAGTCGGCGCGGCGCTTCGCGAGGGCGCGCGCGGCGTCGACGCTCACGAGGCGATCGCGGGCGCCGTGCACGAGCAGCGTGGGGGCCCGCACGGCGTCGACGGCGTCGTGGTAGGCGCCGCGCCGCGTGACGGCGACCACCACCGAGCGGGCGGCTTCGAGAAAGGCATCGATGGCCCAGGGCATCGAGGCGCGCTCGCGGGCGAGGGCGACGTGGGCCTCGATCACCGCGGGGTCGATGCGGGCGATGTCGACGGTGCACATCTTCAGCATGTCGCGCACCATGCCGTCGGCGCCCACCTGCGCGGCCCGGCGGCGCATGAGGCGCTGGGCCATGCCGGGCACCATGTAGCTCGCAAACATGGCGGCCACCGTGGGGTCGATGCGCCCGCCGAAGGGGAGCGGCGCGGCCGGGTCGACGAGCACGAGCGCGCGCACGAGCGAGGCGTGCTCGGCGGCCATGCGGAGCGAGAGGTATCCGCCCATGGAGTTGCCCACAAGCACCACGCGGCGATCGGGCGCGACGGCGCGCACGAAGCGGGCGAGGAGCGCGAGGTTGGCGTCGACGGAGGATCCGTCGGGGGAGGGCGGGGTGCGACCGAAGCCGCCGAGGTCGGGCACGAGCACGCGGCCGCGCTTCGCGAGGGGCTCGATGAGGGGAGACCAGTTGAGGTGCGAGCCGCCGAGGCCGTGCACGAGCACGAAGGTCTGGTCGCCCGCGCCTTCGTCGAGGTGGTGGAGTCGTACGCCGAGGTCGATCGTTTTCGAGGGCATCGTGTGGGAGCGCGAGGGTAGTGCCGAAGCGCCGCCGCGCGCACCTGTCACTGTCTGGACGCCGCCGCGCGGGCG
>CAISKJ010000937.1 GCA_903885885.1 uncultured delta proteobacterium | reverse complement strand
CTCGTGGCGGGCGACAGCGTGCTGCGCTGGCTGGTGCTCCCGCGCCTGCACGAGGCGCTCGCGAAGGCGCCCGGCGTCGACCTCGCGGTGCGGGCGGTGACGCGGGGCTTCACCGCGGTGCGCGACGGCGACGTCGACTTCGCCGTGGCGCGCAGCCGCCCGAAGCCCGACGGCATCGCGTCGAGCCGCGTCGGGACGCTGCGCTACGCCCTCTTCGCGCCGACGGGGGCGCCGACGGCCGACGCGCGGGCCATCGCGGCGCTGCCCTTCGTGTACGTGACCGGCGCCCCCGACGCGATGCGAAAGTTTACCGAGACGCTGCGCCACGCGCCGCGCGTCGCGCTGCGCTGCGAGACCTTTCCGCAGGCCGCCCTCGCCGTCGCGTCGGGGCGCTACGCGGCGGTGCTCCCCGCGCTGGCCGCGAGGGACATCCCCGCGCGCGTGGCGGCCCCGGTGGCGGTCCCGGGCATGGGCGCGCTCGACCTGCACCTGGCCCTCGTGGCGCGCGAGCGGCGCCTCGAGGCCGCGCCCGCGCTCAAGGGGTTGCACGCGGCCCTCGCGAAGCACCTGAAGCGCCTCCTCGCGGAGTGAGCCGCTACGCCCGGTAGCGCCAGGTGATGGGCGCGGTGGCGTTGCTCGCCGCCACGGTGAAGGTCTCTTCGCGGTCGCAGAAGCCGTAGGCGAAATCGCGCACGCGGGCGGCGTGGGCGAACACCTCGCGCTCGTTGGGCACATAGTCGAGGAAGGCCCGCGAGCACAGGAGCACCATCTTCTGCCGGGCCCGCGACGTGAGCACGTTGAAGCGGTTGAGGTCGTAGATGAAGGCCTCCTCCGCGGCGAGCTGATCGCGGCTCGAGATGGCCACCGTGCCCAGGATGAGCGTGCGGTCCGAGCCCTGAAACTTCTCGACGGAGTAGATCGTCGCGCGGAGGCAGCGCATGAGCTCCTCGTCCGTGAGCGCGCTGCGACGGTTGTCTCTTTGTGCGAGGCGGTCGTAGAGGGCCCGTGTTACAAGCCGGCCCTGCGCGTTGTGGGGCGCCACGATGCCGATCTGGTCGGCCCAGAAGGCCCGCTCGGCCTTCGCGTCGCGCACGCCCATCTGGTCCATGAAGGCCGCGCAGAGGTCGGCGGCGAGGGAGGCCTCGAGGGGGCTCGTGGCCGTCTCGTGCTGCGTGGGGTGAATGATCGTCGAGACGTCGACCGCGTCGTCGAGCACGCGCCGCACCCACGCGCTCGCGTCGGCGGGCGGCGGCGGGAGGGGCGCGTAGGGCGCCCGCGCGCGGAAGGCCTCGAGGCCCGAGGCGTAGATCTCGAGGCGCCGCGTGTACTCGACGATCGTGGGCTTGGAGCGGTAGTTGGTGCGAAGCTGCCGGTGCGCCACGCCGTGGCCCTCGACGTAGAAGCGAAACGCGCTGTCGAGCGCGAGGCGCAGCTTCTCGGGGGCCTCGACGGGCTGCACCGGCGGGAGCTGGTTGTCGTCGCCCACGATGACCACGCGCGTGAGCGCGTCGAGGGGCGCTACCGTCTCGAGCGCGAGCGCGCGGATGCGCGGGGCGTCGTCGAGGGGCCACTGCGCGGGGAGCCCTTCGGTGCGGAGCGTGAACGTGGCGGGGCGCACCAGCGCGAGGCTCGCGAGGAGCTGGCTCGTGGGCACCTGCGAGGCCTCGTCGATGACGATGAGGTCGAAGCCGAAGCCGTTGGAGAGCAGCTCGTAGTCGAAGGCCTTGGCCTCGCTCGGCGTGCCCAATTTGGCCAGCGAGAACGCGTTGGCGAAGAGCACGAAGCGCTCGCCGAGGGCGTGGTCGAGCCTGCGTCCCTTCGCGCGGTCGAGGGTGACGTCGTCGACGACGGCCTTCTTGCCGCTCTGCAGCACCAGGTCGACGACGTGCGCGAGGCCCGGCTCGTCGGCGACGGGCTCGCGCGACTCGGAGCGGCACCACACGAGGGGCGTCGCGGCCGCCGTGGTGGCGTTGCCCTGCGCGTCGCGGGCGGCGCGCACCTTGTCGATCACCACGCGCAGCGCCGAGTACGAGAAGGCCGTGACCAGCACGCGCGCCGTGCGGGCTCCGCGGCGCAGGATGAACTCGTCGATGAGGGCTGCGATGGTCTGCGACTTCCCGGTGCCCGGCGGGCCTTGAATGCAGGTGATCGCCGCGCCCAGCGACACGCGGATCGCGTCGGCCTGCGAGGGGTCGGGCGGCGGGTGCTGCGTGGTCTGCAGGGGCGCTTCGGAGGGCGCCGGATCGGTCGGGAGCTGCGTCGGCGCGAAGAGGTACACCTCGGGCGCGCCGAAGGTGGGGGCCGTCGGCTTCGCGAGGGTCGACTCGAAGCCGATGCGCCACAGGAGCGCGAGGCGGTGCCCGAGCCAGCTCGACCCCATCGATTGCCGCGACAGGAGCGCGGTGAGCGGCTTGATCCACGGGTCGTTGGCGTGCGGATAGAGGAACCAGCGCTCGGCGGCGGCGACGGCGCCGTCGATGAGCGGGTGGCTCGCCGCGCTCTGCCAGGTGGGCTCGGCCTCGACGTCGTAGCGCGCGGCGGGGGCGTTCCACACCATGCTCGTGATGCGTACGAGGCACTGCTCGATGCGCCAGTCGGGGGCGTCGCGGAGCGACTCGGGCATGAGGGCCACCTGGTCGCCCTCGGCGAGCTTCACGTTGCTCGAGAGGCCCGCGACCGAGAACGAAAAGCGCTTGTGCGAAGGGCTCCACTGCGGGTCGGTGACCTCCGCGGCGGCCAGCGAGGCGATGCTCTGCAGGGGGTAGGTGGTGCGCGTGTACTCGGCGTCGAGCTCCTGCATGGCGCCGTTGATCTGCGCGTAGAGCATCCACATGGCGCCGATGGCGTGGCCGCCGCGGTCGAGGCTGTGACCCGAGAGGGCGAGCGTCGAGACGGGGCTCATGCGCGTGTGCGCGATGCCTTCGCCCGCGAGCGCGCGCGTGCGCCGCAAGATGCGCTGCAGCGCCCAGAGCTTGCGCACCACCTCGTGGCCGAGGCGCTCGAACTGCTCGCGCTGCCGGTTGGCGTCGGGCTCTTCGAGGTACTCGTGCCACGCGGCGAAATCCATGTAGTTGAAGTGCGGCGCCCAGTAGCGGCGGGAGTATCCGCGGCGGCCCTCGTCGTCGAGCGCGGCGTCGATGCCGTGCCACGTCACGTTGATGATCTCGGGGTGCCCTACGCTCGTTTCGACGAACTCGCGGAGGTTGAACACCTTGCGGTGCTGCTGCGCGCTCACCACGCCGGACCCCGACGGCGACACCCAGCTCATGAGCGCGAGGAAGCGCTCGCGCAGCGGGCCCGCCACGAGGGCCGTGAGGTGCCGATCGAGCAGGTCTTGCACGTGGTCGAGCTGCTCGCGAGACCAGTAGAAGCCCGCGAAGTTGGGGCGCTTGAACCAGGTCTTCGCCTCGCCCTTCGCGCCGGTGCTCGACACGCCCTCGGCCACGTAGGTCTCGTACACGAGCGAGGCCGTGAACACCGCGTGCAGCGTCTCGACGCAGCGCTCGACGAGGCCGCGCTCGCCGTCGCGGTGACCGGCCCCGGTGCGGGAGCCGCCGTTGACGTAGGTGTACCGGTAGCTCACGCGCTGAACGCCTGCGGCGGGAGCGTCGGGCTGCGCCTCGCGCTCGGAGAACTCGAGCGCGCCGCCGGGGGCCTCCTCGAGCAGCGCGAGGGCCTTCGCGAAGGCCGCGAACTGCGCGTGGCGGGCCGCCTCGGTGTTCGCGCCGGCCTCGCGCGCCGCGGGGTCGAGGAGCCCGTCGAGGGTGGCGTAGTCGGGCTTCTCGCGTGAGGCGAGGGCCGCGCGCCAGAAGGCCCACCAGCGGTCGTGCGCGGCGGCGTAGCCCGCGCGGGGCGAGGCGCTGATGGCGAGCAGGAGACCGAAGGCGAAGACCACGTCGTTGGTGGGGTCGGTCTCGAGGTCGAAGAGGAGCTCGACGTCGGTGTAGCGCGGGAGCGCGAGGCTGAGCAGGCGCTCGCCGGCGGTGTTCTCGGGCGTGGCCGGGAGCAGCGCGTGGTGAACGAGCGCGCGGGCCTTGAGCTCGAGCGCGGGCACCTCGGCGTAGAGGGGCAGCGGCGCGCCGCCGTGGGGCAGGTCGCGGGCGCGTTCGGCCACGGACCCGATGGTGGTGAGCCCCAGCGCGCGGAGCTGCTCGGCGGTGCCCTGGCGCACGAAGGGGAGGAGCGCCACGTCCCACCCGTCGGGGCCGGCGTTGCCCTTGAGGCTCGCGACGCAGTCGGCCACGTAGGCGCAGCGGCCGCACGCGGGCTGCACGTGCGCCGCGGCGGACTCGACGGGGGCCGGGGCCGCGCGGTGCAGCTCGATCACCTTGCGCCGCGCGCCCTCGAAGAGGTGCGCGGTGTCGCGCCAGCGGAGCGGCACGGTGAGCGTCGCGGGCTCGCTCGCGCGCAGGTCGCTGAGGTCGAGGGGGTCGCGGCGCGGGAGGATGCCGTGCCCGTGCGCCGACACGAAGAAGCGCTCGTGGAGCCCCATTTCGCGCAGGAGCGCGCTCATGGCGATGGCGTAGTAGAGCAGCTCGACGAGGTGCGTCTTGCCCACGGCCTGCTCGTGCGTGTGCTTGATGTCGATGAGCTCG
>CAISKJ010000936.1 GCA_903885885.1 uncultured delta proteobacterium | reverse complement strand
GTTGAACACGAGGCGGTACGAGGGCCGCCAGATGGGCGTCTCGACGGTGTAGCCGACGAGCAGGTCGTGGTCGCGGCCGTCGAGCGAGAGGCGCACCGTGCGGCGCTCCTCGGGGTGCGCGGCCTCGCCCTCGGGGCGCTCCTCGGGCATGGGGAACGCAGCGGCGCGCACGGAGCTCCCGCCGCGCTCCATCACGGCGAGCGTGGCGAGAAAATCGCCCACCTCGCGCTGCGATACGCGGAAGCGCACCTCGTCTTCGTCGACGTGGCCCTGCCGTTCGAAGTACCCGACGCCGTTGCGGTACACCACCACGCGTCGCAGCGGCAGCGTCGACGAGGTCTGCACCGACGCGCTGCGACCGCAGCCCGAGGCGACCGAGAGCGACGAGAGGGCGAGGGCGAGGAGCACGACCGACGAGGTCGATCGCGCGCGAACACGGTTCTGCGTCATGGAGCACCAGCCTGTGAGAGCGTGAGTGGGGTTGCGCCGCGTACGACCCGCCCGCGCGACCTGTTGTTGGGCGCGCGAAGCTACCACCGCACCCTCAGGCGCGGCGCCCGCTTTCGCCCAGCATGACGGCCGATCCGATGAGGTGCGCCATGCGCAGCGCCTCGGGCACGTGACCCTCGCGCGTGAGCCGCGCGAGCACCTTCGCGGTGACCTCGACGTCTTCGCCCTGCACCTGAAACACGAAGGGTGTGCGCTGATGGATCTCGCCCGCGCTCGCGATGCGCGCGAGGCGTCGCGCGGGGTCGGGCAGGCGATCGATGACCCTTCGCATCGCGGCGAGGTCGGGCAGCTTGCGCATCACGGCCACGCAGGGGAGCCCGGTGCGCGCGTGGAGCTGCGCGAGGTCGACGACGTTGAAGCCCCCGACCGCGATGCCGTCGAGGAGCACCACGCTCACCTGGTCGCGAAACTTGCTGCCGTCGAGCATCGCGGAGAGGGCGTCGGTGGCGTTCCACCCGTCGCGGCGGGCGCGGCCCCAGAGCATGCCTTCGAAGCGCGTGTCGGCGCACACCACGCCCGCGAGGGGCACCGCGGCGCCGCGGCGCTTCGCGAAGGGAGCATCGTCGAAGCCCACGACCCGCACCGTGCGACCGAGCTCGAGGAGCCGCGCGAGCCTCACCCTGCGATGCGCTTCTCGGCCTCGGCGGGCGACAGCTCGAAGCTCCACGGGCCCATCTTCGTGGGGTGCGTGAGCGTCTGCGCGAGCGCCTCGAGAAACCGCTTACGCTTCCACGGCACGGCGCCGAAGCGCTGCAGGTGCTCGGTCTTCGTCTGGCAATCGACGAAGTCGAAGCCCCACGCCACGAGGTTGCCGAGCAGCGTCGCGAAGGCGACCTTCGACGCGTCGGGCGCCGCCGCGAACATCGACTCGCCGAAGAACCCTTTGCCCAGCGAGATGCCGTAGAGGCCGCCCACGAGCTCGCCGTCGCGCCACGCCTCGACGCTGTGCGCCCAGCCGGCCTTGTGGAGCGCGATGTAGGCCGCCTCGATGTCGGTGGTGATCCAGGTGCTGTCCTGGCCGGGCCGCGAGGTCTCGGCGCAGGCGGCGATCACGGCGGCGAAGGCCGTGTCGACGCGCACCTCGTAGGTGCCGCGGCGCATCTCTTTGCGGAGCGAGCGACCCACGTGGGCGGCGGTGGGCACGACCACCCAGCGCGGGTCGGGCGAGAACCAGAACACCGGCATGTCGTGGGCGACGGGCCACGGAAAGATGCCGCTGCGGTAGGCGAGCAACACGCGCTCGACGGATAGGTCGCCGCCGACTGCGACGACGCCGTCTTTGTCTGCGCGTTCGGGGGAGGGGAAGGTGAGCTTCTTCGAGAGCCAGGGGATGGTCATGCGCGAGGCGTCAGTTGTACCTCGGAAGCGGCCGGCCGTGCACCCGCGCCACGATGCTCGCGAACCAGTCTTGCACGTAGAGCTCCGCCTCGGGGCGACCCACGCCGGTGCCCTTGAGGTGCCGTACGAGCTCGAGCTCGACGACGCCCGTGTCGACGGGCCGCGCCACCACGGAGCACGCGAGGTGCTGAAGGAAGGTGCTGCCGTAGGTCTTCTGGTAGCGGCCGGAGAACACGCGCGGCTCGGCGTCGGTGCCGTCGACCACGGCGAGGCGCCACGTGAGGTCGAACTCGAGGGTGACGAGGTCGCGCACGATGTTGTGCGTGCGAAAGCTCACCGGGTACTCGGGCTCGACGTTGCGGGTGACCGAGAACTCGGCCACGCGGCGTCGATCGACGCCCACCTCGGGGTCGCGCACGGCCTCCCACACCTGGGCCATCGTGCCGTGGACGCACCCGCGCCCGGTGGCCCACCCGTAGTCGGGCGTGTCGCCCGAGACGGTGTTGATGGCCTCGGGACACTGCTGCCCCGCGGGCGCCACGGGGCGCGTCGCGGTGGGCACCTCGAGGGGCTCGAGCCCCGGCGGAAACAACGACGCGTCGTCACCGGCACACGACGCCGCGCCCAGCGCGAGGGCGCCTGCGAGCACGAGGGTACGGAGGGGGTTCATCACGGGCGGGAATATACGCACGACGGACGCGCGAGCGCGACCAAACGACACGCCAAACACCCTGCAAACAAGATGGAACACGAAGGTGACAGGTGCGAAGCGCGCTGCGCACCGACGGCGGGTCGGGGCGGCGGGTGATTCCCCGGAAGTGGACACTCCCGGCGCGTGGCGTTAGCCACCGACGACCCCTCTATGGCGACCAAGCTGCCCGAACCTGGCGACCCGAAGGCGATCTACGTGATGGACCTCTCGGGGTACGTGTTTCGCGCCTATCACGGCGTGAGGCCGCTCTCGAACTCGAAGGGCGAGCCGACGCACGCGACCCTCGGGGTCACCAACATGATCATGTCGTTGGTGCGCGCGCAGCGCCCCGCGTACCTGGCCGTGGCGATGGACTCGCGGACGCCCACGTTTCGTCACGCGATGTTTACGGGCTACAAGGCCAACCGACCGCCTGCGCCGGAGGACCTCAAGCAGCAGATGCTGCGGTGCCGTCAGGTGGCCGAGGCCTATGCGATTCCGGTGATGCAGAGCGACGGCTTCGAGGCCGACGACCTGCTCGCGACGGCCATCGAGCACGCGCGCAAGCACGGGCTCACCACCGTGGTGTGCTCGGGCGACAAAGACCTTCTGCAGCTCGTGGCGCCCGACGTGATCGTGTGGGACGCGATGCAGCAGCGCGTGTACGGCCGCGACGAGGTGATCGCCAAGTGGGGTGTGGCGCCCGAGCGCGTGCAAGACCTGCTCGCGCTCATGGGCGACTCGTCGGACAACGTGCCGGGCGTGGCGCACGTGGGCGAGAAGACGGCCGCGAAGCTCCTCGCCGAGTATGGCTCGCTCGACGGCGTGTACCAGAACGTCGACAAGGTGAAGGGCAAGACGCGCGAGTACCTCACGCAGCACGAGGCCGACGCGCGGCTGTCGTACGAGCTCGTGGGCCTCAAGCGCGACGTGCCCATGGACTTCGAACTCGCGCACCTCACCTACGGCGGGTGGAACAAGTCGAAGCTGAAAGAGCTGTTCGTCGAGCTCGAGTTCAACAAGCTCGCCGACGCGCTCGAGGTGGCCGCGCCCGTGGCCGCCGCGGCGCCTGCGGTGAAGGCCGTGTACGAGAGCGTGCTCACCGTCGAGGCGCTCGACGTTGCCATCGCCGAGTGCCGCAACAACAAGTGGTTCGCGGTCGACACGGAGACCACCTCGCTCGACACGCACGCGGCCGAGCTGGTGGGCGTGTCGCTGTCGTGGAAGACGGGCTACGGGGTGTACATTCCCATCGGGCACCGTGTGATGACGGACCCGAAGCAGCTCGCGCGCGACGTGGTGCTCGACCGGCTGCGCCCGCTCTTCGCCGACGCGACGGTGAAGAAGTGCGGGCAGAACATCAAGTACGACGACGTGGTGCTGCGTCGCGCGGGCGTTCCCGTGGCGGGCTACGACTTCGACACGATGATCGCGAGCTACCTCATCGACCCCGAGCGCCACACGCACAAGCTCGAGGAGATTGCGCGCACCGAGCTCGGCTACGAGATGCTCACCTACGAAGCCGTCACCAAGACCGGCAAGAAGCAGATCACCTTCGACGAGGTCGACATCGCGACGGCCACCCGCTACTCGGGCGAAGACTCGGAGGTGGTCGCGCGCCTCGTCGAGAGGCTGCGCCCCAAGGTGGAGGCCGAGGGCCTGTGGGAGCTCATGCGCGACGTGGAGCTTCCGCTGTGCCACGTGCTCGGCGCGATGGAGGAGCGCGGCGTCATGGTCGACACGGTGTTTCTCAAAACGCTGTCGAACAAGGTGGGCGCCGAGGTCTCGCGCATCGAGAAGGAGGCGCACACGATTGCGGGCAAGCCCTTCAACGTGAACTCTCCGAAGCAGCTCGAGACCATTCTCTTCGACGACCTGAAGCTCCCCGTGGTGAAGCGCACCAAGACCGGGCGCAGCACCGACGCCGAGGTGCTCGAGGAGCTCGCCGAGAAGCACGCGCTGCCCGCGAAGATTCTCGAGGTGCGCACGTTGCTCAAGCTCCAGGGCACGTACCTCGACGCGCTGCCGCTGCTCACCGACAAGCGGTCGCGCGTGCACACGAGCTACAATCAGGCCGTGGCGGCGACGGGGCGGCTCTCATCGAGCAACCCGAACCTCCAGAACATTCCCATTCGCACGCCGCTGGGCCGCGAGATTCGCAAGGCCTTCGTGGCGCCGCCGGGGCACCTGATCTTCGCGGCCGACTACTCGCAGATCGAGCTGCGCGTGCTCGCCCACCTCTCGCACGACCCCATTCTCGTCGACGCCTTTCGCAGCGGGCAAGACGTGCACGCGCGCACCGCGATGGAGATCTTCAAGGTGCCCGCGAGCGAGGTCACCAAGGACATGCGCGCCCGCGCGAAGACCACCAACTTCGCGGTGAT
>CAISKJ010000935.1 GCA_903885885.1 uncultured delta proteobacterium | reverse complement strand
GTTGCCGTGCGCGCGAGGCGTCGAGGGAGGCGGTGAGGGCCTCGGCGACGCGCGCGTCGGGCGTCGCGCGGGGGGGCGGCGCGAGGGCGCGGTCGAGGGCGACGGCGGCGAGCGCGGGCGCGAGAACGAGCGCGAAGGCGAGCGCCGCGGCGCGGTGCGCGACGGGCATCTCAGGTGCGTGCGATGAGGCGGACGACGATCACGAGGGCGGTGAGCGACGCCGCCGCGAGGGTGAGCCCGAGGGCGATCTCTGCGCGGGTGATCACGGGAAGATGTCGCGCTCGCGGTAGACGTTCTGCAGGCGGTCGAGGGCGAGGCCGTAGGCCGCGATGCGCAGGTCGACGTCGCGCTCGCGCGCGAAGTTCACCACCTCGCCGTAGGAGCGCTTCATGGCCGTCTCGAGCTTGGCGTCGACCTCTTCGAGCGTCCAGCTCTCGGAGCGCTTGTTCTGCACCCACTCGTAGTAGCTCACGGTGACGCCGCCCGCGTTGGCGAGCACGTCGGGGATCACCGCGATGCCGCGGTCGAGGAGCACGCGCTCCCCCTCGGGGGTGCAGGGCCCGTTGGCGCCTTCGGCCACGAGGCGGCACTCCATCGCGCGGGCCTCGGCGGGGCCGATCTGCCCCTCGAGCGCCGCGGGCACGAAGATGTCGCACTTCGTCGCGAAGAACTCTTCGCGGCTGATGGCCTGGCCCGACGGATACCCCGCGACGGAGCCCTTCTGCTTCACCCACTCCATGAGCTTGTGGGGGTTGAAGCCCTCGGGTGATTTGAGATACCCCGAGTGGTCGCCCACGGCCGTGAGCGAGGCGCCGAAGCGCGAGAGAATGGTGGCCGCGTGGGCGCCCACGTTGCCGAAGCCCTGCACCACGTAGGTGCTCCCCTCGAGGTTGAAGCGGCTCTCGCGGCACCACTCGGTGATGCAGTGCACGACGCCCTGGCCGGTGGCCTTCTCGCGCCCGAGCGTGCCGCCCGACGCGACGGGCTTGCCCGTGACCACGCCGCGGTTGGCCTGCTTGTTCACGTGGCCCACGGTGTTCATGTACGTGTCCATGATCCAGGCCATCATCTGCGAGTTGGTGCCCACGTCGGGCGCGGGGATGTCGTAGTCGGGCCCGATGTTGCTGCCGAGCGCGTGCGTGAAGCGCCGCGTGATGCGCTGCAGCTCGCCCGTCGAGTGCGCGCGCGGGTTGAACTTGATGCCGCCCTTCGCGCCGCCGTACGGCAGTCGCATGAGGGCGCACTTCCACGTCATCATGGAGGCGAGGGCCTTGGTGTCATCGAGCGTGACGTTCTCGTGGTAGCGAATGCCGCCCTTGAAGGGCCCGAGAATGTTGCTGTGCTGAATGCGGTAGCCCTTGAAGAGCTTGATCTCGCCGGTATCCATCTTCACCGGAAAGTGAACGATGACTTCGGTCTTGGGCTGCGAGAGCATGGTCTCGACGGCGGGGTCGAGGCTCACCACGCGCGCGGCCTTGGCGAGGTACTCCTGAATGACCTTGAAGAACTCGTACTTCTCGTTCGACATGGGGTGACGTCTCCCTTTGCGCGAGCGCCGCGGGCGCTCGTCGCGAATCGCTGATCCCGCGCGGGGGGCGCACTTGAGCACCCGCGCCCACGAGCGTCAAGACCCGCGGAGAACCCTTATTTCTAGCTCGAACGCGTCAATCGCCCGACGCGATGCGCCAACCCGCGCGCCGCGCTACGGGGCGTCGGGGGCGTCGTCGACGGCCGCGTCGGCGAGGTCGTCGGGCGCGTCGGAGGGCGCATCGGCGAGGGGGCTGTCGTCGGGCGCGTCGGCCGCGTCGTCGGTCAGCGCGTCGACGGTCGCGGCGTCGCCCGCGTCGACGACGTCGCCGGGGCCCGCGTCGGCGAGCGCGGGGGGCCGCGCCGCCACGCGGTCGCACGTCGAGAGGCCGGCGATGTTGAGCCCGTCGTAGCAGACCACGAAGCCCGGGTCGGCCCCGTTGGCGCCGCTCTCGTAGAACACGGTGACCGCGCGGGTCATCGAGAGGAGCGAGGCCTTGAGGCGCATCGCGTCGCTGCGCGCGATGAGCGAGCCCGCCGCGGTGGAGGCCGTGAACTGCACGGGCACCACGGTGACGAGGCTCACGGTGAACCAGCCCCAGAGCGAGTTGCACGCGTAGTCGGACGCGCCGCCGTAGCCCACGCTCGCGGCGAAGACGCGCATCGAGGCGAGGTCTTGCGGGATGAGCCGCGGGTCGATCACGGGCTCGAGCGCGACGGTGAGCCGCTGCGCCGCGCTGAGGGGCGAGGCGTGGACGGCGCGCACGTCGACGAGGCGCGCCTGGCAGTCGGTGCAGGCCTGGTCGTTGAGCACGTTGAGCACGCCCACGGGCGCGCCGCCGTCGAGGGAGCGCTCTGACGTGAGCACGAGCAGGCGCATCACGCCGGGGTCGAGCTGCGCGGCGCGGAGCGTGATCGCGCGCGTCGACGACTGCGCGCAGGGCGTGCCCGCGGGCACCACGGCGAACTCCCACGCCTCGTTGGCGCGCGTGAGCGCGACGTTGAAGGGCAGCGACGTCGAGACCTGCCCGTACGCGACGCCGCTCATCGACCACAGCGGCGCGGCCACGCGCTGAAACGCCTCGGCGTTGGAGCGTCGGCGCATGCACAGGTCGACCGCGCCGATGCCCGCGGCCATGTGCGCGAAGCGAAAGCTCCCCGTCGACGAGCGGCCGGGCATGCACGTCGCGCCGTCGCCCGCGGTCGCGTCGGCGAGGCGCGCGTCGCCCACCGCCGCGTCGGCCGCGTCGGTCGCGTCGGGGGCGTCGTCGGGGGCTGCGTCGACGGTGGCGTCGGGCGTGGCGTCGACGCTCACGTCGGCGCGGGGCGCCACGCGAAACTGGTCGAAGTCGAGCGCGCAGCCTGCGAGCGTGAACGCCCCGAGCGAGAGCGTCGCGAGGCGCATCAGAAGCGCCCTCCGAGCGAGAGGCCGCCGGGGTGCGCCGAGAGCGTGAGGGCCGCGGGGCGCGCGAGCGCGCGAGACCCCGCGAAGAGCATCACGGCACCCACCACGGCGACGCCGGCGCCGGCGCCCAGAAGCGCGTACGAGAGCGTCTGGTTGCGGGCGCCCTCGTCGACGAGGGCGAGGTCGGGCGCGCTCGCGCGCTGCTGCGCGAGGAGGGTGTCGTACTGCGACTGCGCGAGGGCGCGCAGGGCCACGCCTGCGAGCAGGGCCGCGCCGCCGACCGCGAGCGTGGCGATGCCCGCGTTGCGCAGCGCGCGCGACGGCGGCGGAGGCAGCACCGGGAGCACCGCGCGGGGCGCGGCGC
>CAISKJ010000934.1 GCA_903885885.1 uncultured delta proteobacterium | reverse complement strand
GGGGGTGAGCGGCATGCGACGGGCTCATGGCCTGCAGCGAACCCCCGCCCGGAGGCGCAGCAAGCACCATCAAACATCCTGTCGCCCGTTGCGCAACGCCTCGAGACAATTGTAGGGAACGACGATCTCTCAGGGATCGGGCTTCGTCACGGGGGTGAACGTCCCCCCGCGGTGCACGCGCGACTCGCCCGCGGGCAGGTCGAGGGGCCACACGGTGACCACGGCCTCGCCCACGATGAGCCCGCGGTCGGCGACCCACTCGTCGCGCTCGCGCACCCACTCCACAATGGCCGCCTGCACTTCGGCGGAGATGGGGCGCTCGTCGGCAGAATCCACCGCCGCGAAGCCGCCTTCGAGGCTCCACGCGACCTGCATCGGGCGCTTGGGGTCGGCGTTGCGCATCGACGCGCGGTAGGCCTCGGCCTCCTCCGCGGCGCGGCGCGCTTCCTCCTCCGCGCGGGCCTCGAAGGCTCGCTCCGAGGCCTCGTCGAGGCGGGCCACCACGGCGGCCTCGTCTTCGTCGAGGGGGCGCACCGCGCGCCGCAGCGCGAGGTGCAGCGCGGGGTCGTCGGACTGCGCGATGACGCCGAGCACCTCCATCATCGAGGGGCGCTCGCGCAGCCACAGGGCGGCGTCGACCTCCGTCTCGAACGATGCGATGAGAAGCTCTTCGGTCTCGAGGTTGCGGAGGCGAAGGTCGATGGGTGCCATGTGCGTTTGGGGCAGGCTCTCGCGCTTTGCCCCGCCGCGCAACGGCTCCGCGCGTCGGCCCCGTCAGGGCGCCGGCACGCTCACGCGCGAGACCATGTCCCACGCGTCGCACTCGGCGTTGCGCCACGCGCGCTCGACGGTCGGCGTCGGACCGATGCGCAGCAGGGGCTCGCCCGTCGCGTAGGCCGGCCACGCGGGGGCGCCCGCGCCGTTGGGGTCGCCGGTGGCGGCGAAGCGCGTCCAGTACCCGAGCATGGCGCGCTCGACGGCGAGGTCGTTGTCGGTCGGGGAGAGCATCCCCTGGGCGATGTTCTGAAACACGTACGCCAGCTCGAGGCCGTGCCACGCGCCGAGCGCGCGCACCGTCGCCGTGCTCCCCTCGAGCGCGTGCGCGTAGAGGTACCGGTACACGTTGACGCCCGCCTGGCCCCGCGCCGCCGCGCGCGCCGCGTGCCGCGCGCCGCAGCCGAAGCGCGCGTCGGTGAGCGCCTGCACGAGCGCGTTGCGCGGCGTCCCGTAGGTGGCCACGGGGTAGCGCATGATCACGTTGTTGGCGAAGGCCGCGCCGCCCACCTGCGTGAGAATCGCCCGGTACGCCGCCTCGGTGGGCACCGCGGGCACCGTGAGCCCCACCTCTTCGGTGTTGTGCCCCACCACGATCGGGACGCGGTTGTGCGTGCCCGCCTGCATCGCCTCGAGGGGCCGCGTGGGCAGCGCCGGGAGCGACGTGACCGGCCCCCAGCGCACCGTGCTCCCGCCGAGGCCCGACACGTCGACGGCCGCGGCGAGGGCGCGCACCGCGGCCTCCGTCGAGAGCGCCCGCAGGCACGCCGCCGCGTCGGGCGCCGCAGCGCATCCCGCGGCCTCGGCGTACATCACGCCCTGGGCGCGCGCGGCCTCGGCGGTCTGCGTGGCGACGCAGCTCCCGCTCTCCATGAGGGCGCGCGAGAAGAGGCCCGCCGCGAGCGGCGACGCCAGCAGGGCGCAGGTGTTGACGGCGCCCGCGCTCTCGCCGAACAGCATCACGCGCGCCGGGTCGCCGCGAAAGTTGCGAATGTTGCGCTGCACCCACCGCAGCGCCGCGATCTGATCGAGCAGGGCGAGGTTGCCCGCCGACCCGCCCGCTTCGCCTTCGAGGGCGGGGTGCACGAGCCAGCCGAGGGCGCCGAGGCGATACTGGATCGTCACCACCACGACGTTGCCCCGCGCCGCGAGCCGCGTGGCGTCGTAGAGGCGCGCGCCCACGCCGTTCACGTTGCTCGCCGAGCCCGCCGTGTTGCCGCCGCCGTGGACGAACACCATCACGGGCAGCGCCGCGTCGGCGGGCGCGTTGGCGGGGCGCCACACGTTGAGGGTGAGGCAGTCTTCCTGGCCCTCGATGGGCGCCATCGGGTCGAAGGGCTGGCCCTGCTGCTGCGGGATCTGCGGGCACGCGGGCGCCCACATCGTGGCGTCGCGCTCGCCCATCCAACAGGCCGTGCCCGCCACCGGGGGACGCCACCGGTTGGCGCCCGTCGGCGGCTCGGCGAAGGGAACGCCCAGCCAGTGAATGGCCTCGGCCTCCATCGCGCCGCGCACGAGCCCGCGGTCGGTGCGCGCGACGAGGGGATCGGTGGGCGTCGGCACCGCGCAGGTCGGCCCGCCCGTGTCGGCGGAGACATCGGCGGACACATCGGCGGACGCGTCGGCGGACCCGTCGACGGAGGCGTCGGTGACGGGCGTGCCGGTGGTGGTTTCGCTGCAGGCCCCGACGAGGAGCGCGAGCGACAGGAGCGAGTGGGTGCGCATGAGGGTGTGCGCAGAGTGCAACACAAGCGCCAACGCTGTCACGGCGCGCAGCGTCGAGCGGGCGCGCGACGCGCTGTCGCCTCGGAGCCGCACCTGTCGACCGCAGGCGTCGGTGTCGAGCGGCGCGTCGCAGGTCTCCCTGGCGCGTCTCGACCGATCGAGAGGCGCGTCGCAGGTCTCCTTGGCGCGTCTCGACCGATCGAGAGGCGCGTCGCAGGTCTCCCTGGCGCGTCTCGACGAATCGAGGAGCGCGTCGCAGGTCTCCTTGGCGCGCTTCGATTCGTCGGAGCGCGCCCCGCAGGCCCACTTTTAATCGCGCGGCGACTCAAGACCTGCACCGATTCGCCGTTCTGTGCAGGCAGTCGTGTCGCGCATCGCGAAGTACCGCGGCGCCGCACTTCTACAGCCAAAAGGGAGCATTTATGGAAGCCTTGCGGGAGACACACGGCGTCGATGTGGTGCTGGGCTCACTGCGCATTCTTGCGATTCGCAGCGGTTCGCGTCCCGAGTCGCAGCCCCTGTCGCGGGAGATCTCGGCCCTCTACGCGCGCGTCGCCGAGAAGCGCGACGTGTGGGAGGCCGCCCGCGACGAGCGCATGGCCGCCACCGCCGAGATCGGCTACCGCGACGCCCTCGTCGACGGCAGCGTGATGACGCTGTCGCGCCAGTGCCTCGCCCTCGTCAACGGCAAGACCGACGACCCGCGCTACCGCACGCTCTTTCCCTCGGCGCCGAGCGACCGGCTCAAGCCCATCGGCGGCGCCGACCAGGAGAACTACGTGCGAGGCGTGCTCCTCGCCCTCGACGGCGCGGGCTACGAAGCGCTCGCGCCCTTCAAGGCCCCCATCGAGGAGGCGAGCGACAACCTCGCCGCGGCCATCGTGCGGCGCAACAAGCTCCAGGTGGCCGAAGACGTCGCCGCGAACGCGCTCGTCATCGAGCTCGGCCTCGCGCGCGACGCCTACAACCAGGCGTGGCACCAGCTCAACGTGGTGTTTCCCAAAGACAAGGCGCTCGTCGAGAGCTTCTTTCGCGCGCTGACCACGCGCGACAAGGGCCGCGACCCCGCGACGCCCGTCAACCCGGCCTGATCCGCGCGCCCTCTCCGCGCCCGCTACTTCTTCGCCGTGGCCTCGCGCCGACGCTCCAGGTCTTCCCACCGGGCGAGGAGCGCGTCGAGCTGCGAGCGCTGCGCGTCGACCGACGCCATGAGCACCGCCACCGCGTCGCCCTTGTCGGCGTAGAGCATCGGGTCGTTGAGCTTCGTCTCTCCGTCGCGAATGGCCGTCTCCGCGGCGTCGATGGCGTCGGGCAGCTTCTCGAGCTCGCGCGTCTCGGCCATGGTGAGCGCCTTCACCGCGGGAGCCTCCTTGGGCGCGATGCGCCGCGGGCTCATGGCGGGCGCGGGCGACGTGAGCCGCTGCTCCTGTTCGCGCTTCGCCGCCTGATCGCGCACCGAGCGCCAGGTGTCCCAATCGCCGGGCTGGTAGCTCACCTTGGGGCCCGGTTCGAAGGCCAGAATGCCCGTGGCCACGCGGTTCAAGAACCACCGATCGTGCGACACGATGAGCGCCGTGCCGGGCCAGTCGCAGAGCATCTCTTCGAGGGCCGACAGGGTGGCGAGGTCGAGGTCGTTGGTGGGCTCGTCGAGCACCAGCAGGGTGGCCTCTTCGAGCAGCACCTTGGCGAGCGCCACGCGCGCCCGCTCGCCGCCCGACAGCGCGCTCACGGGCTGCGTGATGCGCGACGGGTCGAAGAGAAACTTCTCGAGGTACGAGCGCACGTCCATCCAGCGACCGGCGACGAACACCTTGTCGCCGTCTTTCACGATGTTGCGCACGATGCTCTCGTCGTCTTCGAGCACCGCGCGCGACTGGTCGAAGTACACCGCGCGGCTGTTCTGCCCGCGGATCACCTCGCCCGAGTCGGGCGCCTCTTCGCCGAGCAGAATGCGAATGAGCGTGGTCTTGCCCGCGCCGTTGGGCCCCACGATGCCCACGCGCTCGCCGGGCTGCAGAATGAGGTCGAGGTGTGCGAAGAGCACCTTCTCGCCGTAGCGCTTGGACACATTCCGGAGCTCGACCTCGCGGCGCCCCGACTTGGTGCCCGACGAGATGAGACTCACCTCGCGGGTGGAGCGGTGGTCGCGCGACACCGACTCGGCGAGGTCGCCCGCGCGGTTGATGCGGGCCTTCTGCTTGGTGGTGCGCGCCGCGGGGCCGCGCGAGAGCCACTCCTGCTCGCGGCGAAGAAGGTTGAGCCTGCGCGACTCGGTGCGGGCCTCGTGCTCGAGGCGCTCGGCCTTCTGCTCGATCCACGCGGTGTAGTTGCCGTCGTAGGAGAAGGCGCTGCCGCGATCGACCTCGATGATGCGCGTCACCACGCGGTCGAGGAGGTACCGGTCGTGGGTGATGAGCAGCAGGGCGCCGGTGAACTCCTCGCGGAGATGGCGCTCGAGCCACTCGATGGTGTCGGCGTCGAGGTGGTTGGTGGGCTCGTCGAGAATGGCGCACCCGGGCTGCGCCACGAGCACCTTCGCGAGCGCCACGCGGCGCCGCTCGCCGCCCGAGAGCTCCCTCACGCGCTGGTTGACGTTGCGCACGCCCAGGTGGCCGAGCACGGTGAGAATGCGGTGCCGCGGGTCCCATCCGCCGGTGCGCTCGATCACGCCCGCGAGGTGCGTCTGCTCCTCGATGTGCTTCGCCGCGTCGGCGGGGTGACCTTGCAACAGATCGCTGAGGGCCTCGTAGCGCGTCACCGCCGCGCGCCAGCGCCCGAGGGCCGACTCGACCTCGTCGTACACGGTGCGCTCGGGGTCGAGCACGGGCTCCTGCGAGAGGTACACGAAGTCGAGGTCGCGGCGGCGGGCCACGGTGCCCTCGTCGGCCTCGTCGAGGCCCGCGAGGATGCGCCCGAGGGTGCTCTTGCCCGAGCCGTTGATGCCCACGAGGGCCACCTTCTCGTTGCGCTGAATGGCGAGCGAGACGTCGCGCAGAATTTCGGAGGCGCCGAAGCGCTTGGAGAGATGATCGGCCGTGAGGGCGGGCATAGGGGGAGCGGTACCTTACCGGATAGTGGCGCCCGCGTGAGAATCCGTGCGTTGATCGCCGCGTGGCGATGCGCCGTCGCGTGTATTGGGTCGTGGTGTGGGCCGCCGCGGGGAGCGTCGCGGCGGCGCAGCCCGTGGGCGACCGCCCCGACGGCGCGACGCGCGCGCAGTCGCTCACCGACGCGGCGCGGGCGGGTGCGTCGAGCCTCACGACGGCGCGCCTCGACCGGCTCACCGACATGGCCACCACCGACCTCGCGCCCCTCGACGACGGCGCGCGCGAGCCCGACGAGCCCGCGGAGGCGGCGCCGTGGCCCGGCGGCGCGCGGGCGGCCGAGACGGCGTGGAGCTCGTGCGGCTTCGCGGGCACCGCGCAGCCCGTAGACCTCGAGGCGGGCGCGCTCCTGCCGATGCAGGTGTCGCTCGCGAGCCGCGGAGACCGCGCGGTGGCCCTCGTCGCGATGGGACGACCGGGCGCCGACCGTCACGGCATGGTGTTTCCCGAGTCGCGCTGGGTCGAGTGGAGCGGCGGGCGCGTGGAGGTGTTTCCCGCGCGGGGCTTCTTTCCGGGCGCGGCGCTGGCGTTGGGCGAGCGCGAGGCCACGGTGCTCTCGTACACGCGCCCCGACCCGCGCACGCCCGACGAGCGCGCCTCGCGGGTGCTCGACGTCGACGTTCCCACGATGGTGACGGTGACGCGCCTGGGCGCTCACGGCCGCATGTTGGCGCTCCCCAACGACCTCGAGGGCTCCGACGGCTGGCAGATCGACTCGCCCGTGGTGCTCTGGCGTCACGGCGTGGCGGTGGTGCTCGGGCACCCGACGGCGCCGCCCGGCGACGGCGCGCGGCGCGAGGTGCTGCACTTCCTCGACCCCCGCGGCCACGACGTGCGCGCGCCGCTCGAGCTCTCCGACGGATCGCGCGAGGCGGGCCTCGGCGCGGCCCCCGCGGGGCTCACCGTGGCGCCCGACGGAGCGTCGCTCGCGGCGGCGTGGATGGTCCCGTCGGGGCCCATCGCGGGGGTGTGGGTGCGGCGCGGGATCACCCTCGAAGCGCAGCCCTTCATTCCGGGCACGGCGCACATCGTCGAGGGCCCGGTGGTGCCGGGGCGACGCCGCGCGGCGCCGCTCTACGCCCGCGGCATGTGGACCTTTCGTGTGGCGCAGGGGGAGGGCTTCTGGGGCCCGCAGGTGTCGCGCGGCGGTGTGTTCTTCGGCCGCGCGGGCGCCCTCGACGACGCGGCGCCGGTCTCCGAGCTGCTGCTCGCGCCGTGGCCCGTCGACGGTCGCCTCGTGCCCTCGCGCATCCTCGACGGGTGGTGGGACCCGCTCGTCGCCTGGACGCCCGGCGGCGCCATGGTGACCGGCTTCTCGCCCCGCGGCCCCTCTGCGCGGCCCCTCGTGGTGGCCTACGCCGCGCAGGGAGAGCGCGCGCTGCGCACGATCACCCTCCCCCTCGACGACGGCGACCCGGGCCCCTGTGAGGGCGCCGACCTCGCCTTCGCGCCCCTCGACTCGGGCGCCCTCGTCGCGTGGATCGACGCGCCCGACGGCGACCGCGCGCGGCGCCTCGCCCTCGCGCACGTGCGCTGCGTGCCCGCGGCGGTCACATCGCCGGCG
>CAISKJ010000933.1 GCA_903885885.1 uncultured delta proteobacterium | reverse complement strand
TGAGCATTCGGACAGTAGAGCTCCAATGCTCGCGACACGCACGTCCGCGCGGAAATCAAGGGAGTCTGGAGATGTGTCCCCACGTCAGCGCTCCGCGGGGGCGGGGTGCGCGGCAGCGCGGGTGGGGGCTCGTTCGCGATGGCGCTGACGAACGGTAAGAGCATCGGGGCGCGAGGGTACCCGATGCGCGACGCTCAGCCCAGCACCGGGAGGCGCCCCTTCGGGCCCGCGGGCGCCTCGCTCGACGAGCAGTGGAGCTCGGCGAAGTACCGCTTGCGAAAGGCCAGGGTGACCGCGTCGGTGCGCACCGAGCGCTCGTCGCCGGGGCGCGGAACCTCCGCGGGCCACGACGACTCGACGATGGCCTTGTCTTCGTTGGCGATGCGAAGGTTGCTGCGATGAAAGAAGAGGTCGAAGAGGGGCAGCGTGAGAAAGTCGCGCGCCATGGTGAGAATCATGCGAGTCCGCTGCGCATCGACGGGCACGCAGGTCACAAACATCATGAGCAGCTTGTTCGGAATGGGAATGTGCAGGTTCATCTGGTTGGGCCAGCGCAGGTCGAGCGAGCCCGGCTCGGCCTTGCCGTCGATCGCGATGTGCGTGTGCGCGCCCCAGGGGCGATCCTCCCAGGTGATGTCCATGCGCGACGACGCCTGACGCACCATGTTCTTTCCGATGGTGTTCGCGTGTACGAAGGGCAGGTGCGGCCAGTCGAGCATGTTCTCCATGGCGCGCGTCCAGTGGGTGTTCCACACGATGGCGCGGCCCGACACGCGCACCCCGGGGCGCAACAGCGCCTCGTGCACCGACGGCTCCGTGGGAGCCTCTTCGCCCGCCGCGGTGTAGATCCACAGTTGCCCCGCGAGCTCGCGCGCCGGCACCGCCACGCCCTGGAGCGTGTCGAGCTTCGCGTCGGGGTTCCACGGCACGTGACACACCTGACCGGTGCCATCGAGCCGCCACCCGTGAAAGGGGCACTCGATGCACCCATCGCGCACCTTGCCGAGCGAGAGCGCCACGCCCCGATGGGGACACCGATCGACGAGCGCCCGCACGGTGTTGGCCTTGTCGCGAAAGAGCACCACGCCGGTGCCCGCCACCTGCACCGCCAGCGGCGCGCCGGGCTTCAGCTCCGACGCCAGCGCGACCGCCGTCCATACCCTCGCAAAGCCTTCGAAGAGCGCATTCATCGTCGAGGCGGTAAGAGGCTCGCGGCGGCCCGTCGGCTTCGGGGCCTGTCCCCCCAATTAGCGCACGATGCCGCGATACGCTGCGATGAGCGCGAGGATCTCGTCGAGCGCCGGGTCGGCGCCCGCGCGCGCGGCCCGCACGGTGCGCTCGGTCTCGTCGAGAATCGCGCCCGCGTTGGCCGCGCCGGGCACGATGCGCTTGAGCGCCTCGGCCCACGCCACGATGGCCCTCCCGCGGAGCAGCGCGGCGTCTTCGCCCGCGAGCAGGTCGGCCATGGTCATGTCGACGGTCTCGACCGACGGCACCCGCGCGCGCGTCGCGTAGGTGGCCCGCGCCACGATGTGATCGTTGAGATCGACCATGGAGCCCGAGCACGACTGGAGCACCTGGTGAAACACCATCGCGTCGTTGGGCGCGAGGTGCTGCGGGTCGATCTCGCGGGGGTTGGTCGAAATGGCCTCGCCGTGAAACTCCGCGACGCGCATGTACCAGGGCAGCGTGAGCTCGAGCCGCACCGCGCGCACCGCGAGGTCCATCGTCTCCGCGAAGCGCTCACCGAACATCGTAGCCGACTCGGCGTCGCTGTCGACAAACACATAGGCCCCGCGGCCGCGGTCGGTCACCGTGTCCATCATGGTGTCGTTGAAGCCGTCGCCCACGCCCACGCCTACCAGGTAGATCTCTTCGCGCTCGGCGAAGTGTGACGCCTCGGCGATCACGTTGGCGTCGGTCTCTCCCACGTTGGCGATGCCATCGCTGATCACCACCACACGGTTGAGGCGGTCTTCGGCGTAGTTTCGCTGCGCGAGCGCGTAGCCCGCGCGGAGGCCTCCCGACAGGTCGGTGCCGCCCGAGGCATTGAGCGCATCGGCGAGCGCGATGAGCCGCGGGTCGCGCGGGCCCGTGACCCGATAGCCCGAGAGCATCTCGCGCTGCGCGGTGTTCCACGTCACCGCCGACACGATGTCGCCCGCGCGGAGCGAGCCGGCGATGTCGCGAATCACCGCGCGCTCGCGCTCGATGCGTTGATCGCCCGCCATGGAGCCCGACGTGTCGAGCACGAAGGTGATGCTCATGGGGCGCAGGGCCGTCGGGGCGCGGCGCTCCGACGCGATGCCCACCTGGAGCTCGTAGCTCCCCTCCCCTTCGCCCGTGCGCATCTGCGGAACGACCCGCACGCGATCGGGCGCAGCGGCCTCGTAGGGCACGTTGTAGTAGTTGAGAAACTCGTAGGTGCGCACGATCGCCGCCGGCACCCGCTGCCCCAGGCGAATCATGCGCCGCACGATGGCCGGCGAGGCCATGGAGTTCGAATCGTCGGCCGACAGGTAGAGCGTCACCGGCTCGCGCGAGGCGATCGACTCACACGCCACGCGCGCGTCGCTCGCATCGGCCGCGTCGGCGCGCTCGCCCGCGTCGGCGGGGGGCGGCGCCACGTCGGGCGCCGACGGCACATCGGAGCTCGCGGCCACGTCGAGGGGAGCGCCCGCGTCGGCGCGCGGGGTGAGCGACGGCTCCGGCCGCGCGGCGTCGAACACGGAGGTGCCCGTGGCGCCGTCGTAGGGAGGCGAGGCGAGCGGCGCCGACTCGTCGGACTGACCGCAGGCCTCGAGGCCGAGGCCGAGCGAGAAGAAGAAAGCAAGGTACGACAGATGACGCATCGCGGTTCCCCTCGAATGAGCGTTCGCGGAGGCACATAGCAGCGCGTGTGCCGCGCCCTGCGCCGCGAGGATTCAACCGCGCAGCATCGCGCCGCACCGTGACGGAGGGCGCTCGCGCGTGGCGCAGGTGGCACAGCGGGCCGCGCGGGCACGGTGGGTACACCACCGCCGCCGGTCACCCACGGTGCGCTCAGGCCCTGCTTCGACCCGCTCCGCGCGCGAGGATCAGCGCCTCGAGCACCACCGCCTCGCCGAGGTTCACCGGCGGCCACGGACGCAGCCGCGCCTTCGCGATGCGGTCGGCGCGCTCCTTCGTGATGGCCGTGCGGCGCCACGGGGCCCCGCTGCGCGCCGAGGCCTCGACGGCGGGGCCGCGGCGGTGCACCTCGTAGTCCACGGCCTGCACGGCGTCTTCGATGTTCGAGAAGCGCTCCATGGGGGCGCCGTCGAGGGTCACCTCCCAGCGCTTGCCGCGCGCGGCGCGCGAGAGCACCAGGGCCTCGCAGAGCCTCCCCGGCGCGCGTTCGAAGTGCAGCGCGAGCCCGTGGCGACCGAGCGACGCCCACGCGTTGCGCGACACCGCCCGCACGTCGACGTCGACCTCTTGCGTGAGCGGGTCGAAGGCCGCCGCGCGCTCTTGAATCTCGCCGAGGGTGATGGCCCCCGCCTCGACCTGAAACGCCGGGTGATCGAAGCCGATCTGGTCGAACGCGGCCTGCGCCTCGCTCGCGTCGCGGCCTTCGAGGTCGAGCTCGCGCGGCATGCCGAAGAGCGTAGGGAGCGCGCAGAGGCTCAGCGACGACACGTCGACGAAGTCGAGCACGAGGCAGTCGCGCTTGCCCTCGAAGAGCCGCGTGCCGCGCCCCACGCACTGCGTGTAGAGCCCCTCGGAGCGCGTGGGCCGCGCCATGGCCACGCATGAAACACCGGGGTCGTCGAAGCCCTCGGTGAGCACGGCCACGTTGGTGAGCGCCTGCACCGCGCCGTCGGCGAACTCACGCAGGGCCTTCGCGCGCAGGTCGGCGGCCATCTCGCCGTGCACCATGCCGGCGCGCACGCCGAGGGCCTGCAGCGAGCGCTGGAGGTTGCGCGCGTGGGCCACGGTGACGCAAAACGCGATGGTGCGACGGTCGCGCGCGAGCTCTTGAATCGAGCGCGCCACGAGGGCGTTGCGCTCCTCGATGTCGACGGCCTCGGCGAGCTCGTCCTCCTGAAAATCGAGGCCCCGCGAAGAGAGCCGCGTGAGGTCGGCGCCCGTTGAAATACGGTATCCGCGGAGCGACACGAGGTACCCGTCGCGGATCATCTCGGGGAGCGTGCGGGCGTACACGATCTTCTCGAACACGCCGTCGAGGCCGCGCCCGTCGCCGCGCGCGGTGGTGGCGGTGAAGCCCACGAGCGTGCCCGTCCAACCGCTGTCGAAGCACCCGAGCTCGCGCAGCACGCGGAGATTGTCGTCCGCGGCCGCGTGGTGACACTCGTCGTAGATCACCAGCCCGATCTGACGCCCCGCGGGCGAGCTGAGGAGCCGCGCGAGGCGCTCCGACCGCAGCGAGCGGATGGAGCACACGGCGACCTTGAAGTCGCCCGACGCGCGGCGCGCGCCCTGCTCGATGGACACCACGGCGTCGGCGCCGAGCGCGCGCTCGAGCTTGGCGCGGGCCTGCGCGAGGAGCTCCTCGCGGTGGGCGATCACGAGCACGGGGCGCGTGGCGAGGCGCGCGAGGTGGGCGAACACCACGGTCTTGCCGGCGCCCGTAGGGAGGCACACCACCATGCGGCGCGTGCCCGCCTTGCGCGCAGCGAGCACGGCCTCGACGGCGTCGCGCTGGTAGGGCCGCAGCGTGGGGGCCTCAGCCGCCATCGCTCACCGGGCGCAGGCGCACTTCGAAGATCACCGGCCACAGCTTGCCCGTCACCAGAAGCCGGTGCGAGGAGGGCTCGTACGCGATGCCGTTGAGCACGGCCTCGGGCTCGCGCAGGCCCAGCGAGTCGCGCGAGAAGGGCAGCTCGATCCACCCGACGACGCGGCCCGTGGCGGGGTCGATGCGCGCGATACGCTCGCCGTGCCAGATGTTGGCGAACACCTGGCCCTCGACCATCTCGAGCTCGTTGATCTGATCGATGGGAGACCCAGCCTCGGTGACGCGCACCCGTCGCACCACGGCGAAGGTGGCCGGGTCGATGAAGCGCAGCGTGTCGGTGCCGTCGCTCATGATGAGCGAGCGGTCGTCGTGCGTGAGGCCCCAGCCCTCGCCGGTGTACGTGTGCTCGGCCACGGGCTCGAGCGTGGCCGCGTCGTACACGAAGCACCGGTGCGTCTCGTACGTGAGCTGATAGATGCGCCGACCGAACACGGTGAGCCCCTCGGCGAAGTGCTCGGGCGCCACGTCGCGGCGCCGCGACTCGGAGCCCGTCGCGGGGTCGAGCACGCGCACGGTCGAGCGGCCGTAGAGGCCGGTGCTTTCGAAGAGCGAGCCCTCATAGAACTCGAGCCCCTGCGTGAAGGCATCGGGCGCGTGGGGGATGCGCGCGACCACGTCGGCCGCGAAGCGCGGCGTCGGCGTGGCGACGGGCGGCGCCACGGGCGCGTCGACGCGCGGCGCGACGGGCGTGACCGGCGCCGGGCGCGCGTTGTTGCAGGCCGCGAGCGCGACCGGGAGGAGCAGCGAAGAGAGCACGGTGGGGCGCGACATCGGAGGTGTGCCCCGGGCGATACCACAGCGCCGCGCGCGCGTGCAGGGTGCCGCCCGCCCCGCGTCGACGGGTGTTAGTCTGCGCCCATGAACGCTCGCCCTCCTACGCTTGCCCCCTGCGCGGCCTGCGCGCGGCACGTTCGCACCGACGAGGCCGTGTGCCCGTTCTGCGCCTCGTCGTGCCCCGAGCGCTCCGCGGCGCCGTCGCGCTTCCCGCGGCTGTCGCGCGCGGCGCTCTTCGCGGCGGGGGCCTCGCTCGCGCTCGCGGGCTGCGACGACGCCTTCATCGCCACGGCCCACGCCGACAGCCACGAGGCCATCTCGATGGTGCCGCAGTACGGCGCCCCCTCCGACTACGAGCCCCCGCCGCGGCCCGTGGCCCCGCCCGCCGCCGCCCC
>CAISKJ010000932.1 GCA_903885885.1 uncultured delta proteobacterium | reverse complement strand
CCCGCGCGCCGGTGCACGCGCCCGTCGAGCGCGCCGTCACCGCGCGCACTGCCCCCGATCGCACCGCGGAGGCCGTCGGGACGCCCGTCGCGGTCCCCGCGTCGCCGCGCGCCGCGACCGATGCGATCGCGCCCTCGACGGGGCTCGCAGCGGCGCACCCGAGCGCCCACGACGGGCTGATGGGCGAGCTCGCGCTCGTGAGCGAGGCGCAGGCGGCGCTCGTGCGCGACCCCGAGGCCGTGCTCGCCATCGCCGCGCGCCACCGCGCCGAGTACCCCGGCGGACACCTGCTCGAGGAGTCGGATTTCCTCTCGCTCGATGCGCTGCGCCGCCTCGGTCGCCGCGAGGCCTTCGCCGCGCGGGCCGATGACTTTCTGCGCGCGCACCCCCGCGGCCCCTACGCCGAGCGCGTGCGCCGCTGGATCGTCTCGCACAACGGCGATTGATTCTTCGAGAAGACCCTCACGCCGCGCGCATTCACCAGCACCCCGATGATGAAACCTCACTCCCTGTTCTGCGCGCTCCTCGCGTGCGCCCTCCTGGGCTGCTCGTCGACCGTCAACGTCGCGAGCGAGCCCGCGACTCAACCCGTGGCCATCCCCGCGGCCGACGCGTCGGCCGACGCCGCGCCCGTCGACGCCGCGCCTGTCGATCCCATCGCGCTCGTGGTCGGCCGCGAGGCCCCCTGCTGCGAGGGCCCCAGCTCGTCGGCCACCGTCTACGAAGACGGCCGCACGCTCGTGCGCACCTGCATGAACCCCGCGGCGTGCACCGAGGCGCGGGCGCGTTTGCCGGGCGCAGCGGCCGACGTCGCGGCGCTGCGGCGCGCCATCGAGGCCACGGGCGTCATCGAGATCGAAGACGGCGCGTACCCGCCCTCGACGACCCGCGGCATCTCGCTGAGCTACCACCAGGCCGGCGCCGTGCGCGTGTGGTCCACCACCAACACGGCCGAGGCGCCGAACGCCCTCAACAGGGCGCTCGTGGCCGTGTACGCCGCGCTGGGCACCTCCGTGCCCGAGTAACGCCCCCCTCTGGGCGACTTGCACACGCCTGCAAGCGGCCTTGCACACGCGTCTGCAAGTCGCCGGTCACCGCAGTGGCTCGCTGCTTGCGACGCCCGTGATACAGAGGTGACGTGATGCGCGAGCGAATGGTGTGGGTGTGCGCGGTGCTGGGCTGCCTCGCGGGCTGCGGCGGCGACTGCGGCGGGAGCAGCTTCTTCGGCGGCGCCTCCGAGTCGGCGGCGCCGGTCGCGCTCCCCTCGGTGACCGCGCGGGTGCGCGTCGACGGCGCCACCGTCGTCGTCGAGGTCACACGAACGACGTACGGCGGCGCCTGCTCGCCGGGCGCCACCGAGACGCTGCGCTTCGTGTGGGACCCCTCGACGAACCGCGCCAACCCCTCGACGATGGTGCCCACGGCCAACGCGCGCACCCTCGTCGCCGCGCAGCTCGGCGGCGGCGTGAGCACGTACGAGAACGTCATCCCGGGGCTCACCATTCGCGTCTCGGGCGAGAACTCCTTCGGCACGCCCCTCACGATCACCTTCGAGAGCGGCACCGTCACCTCGACGCTCACCTGCAACGACTCGGGCGTGTTGAGCTGCGGGTGATGCCGTCGCCGCACCGTGCTGCGCGCTCCCGCTCGCTGTGGTCGCTCGCGCCCGCCTGTGCCGTCGCGGCACTCGTCTCGTCCTGCGGCGACCCCAACGTGCTCATTCAAGATCACACCGTGGCGCGCCTCGCCGCCGCGCGCGACTTCGATGCGCTCGCGCGCTCGGCCTTCGGCACGGCGAGCGCGAAGTTCATCATCACGGATTTCGACGACCCCGCCGCGCGCGACCTGCGCCTCTACGACGGCAACTTCTATCGCCTCCACGACGAGTGGTACTGGTACCGCCTGCTCAACGGCGCGAGGGTGCCCGGCGACGACGTCGACCCCGTGCGCGGCCTCGCGTTCGACTCGGTGAGCGCCATCACGGCGTGGGCTCGCGCGCAGCCGTGGCTCCCCCTCGACCTGCGCTTCGTCGAAGAGCGGCTGTACTCGCCGCGCTTCTACGACCGCGCGTTCGGCGAGCGGCGGCGCTACGGGCTCGGCACCCTCGTGCGCGTGCCCGCGACGGCCACGGCGCCCGTGCGCTGGGCCTTCGAACTCGAGTACGGCGACGCCCTCACGCACCCGCAGCTCGTGGTGTTCTTCGAAGCGCTCGCCGCGCGGCTGCCGCCCGAGCTCGCCCGCGAGGTGCGCTTCCTCGTGCGCTCCGTCGACCACGAGTCGCTCGCGCAGCGCATGGAGCGCGAGCGCCTGCCGTACTGGGATCGCATCCTGCGCTACCGCGACTTCGTCACCCCCGGCGCGCGCGAGGTCTACAGCGACGGCGTCGCCGCGGGGCGCCTCCGCGTCGTGCGCGGGGGGCGCGTGCCCGACAACACCACCGCCGACGACATCCTCGTCTTCGACAGCACGCCCGACCTGTTGCCCCCGTGCTCGGGCGTGCTCACGGCCATTCCGCAGACGCCCCTCGCGCGTGATGTCGTTCCTCAACTCGTCGAGCGTGTAACCGACCGCCAGCTTCGCTGCAATTTTTGCGATCGGAAATCCAGTCGCCTTCGAGGCCAGCGCCGAGCTGCGCGAGACGCGCGGATTCATCTCGATGACAACCATGCGGCCGTTTTCGGGGTTCACGGCAAACTGGATGTTCGACCCGCCGGTCTCGACACCGATCGCCCGGATCACCGCGAAGCTCGCGTCGCGCATCGCCTGGTATTCCTTGTCGGTGAGCGTCTGGATCGGAGCCACGGTGATCGAGTCGCCAGTGTGGATTCCCATCGGGTCCAGGTTTTCAATCGAGCAGATGACCACGCAGTTGTCCGCCCGGTCGCGCATGACCTCCATCTCGAACTCCTTCCAGCCGAGAAGCGATTCCTCGATCAGCACCTCGCTGACCGGCGAGAGATCGAGCCCGCGCCGCACGATCTCCTCGAGCTCCTCGCGGTTGTAGGCGATGCCGCCGCCGGCCCCGCCGAGCGTGAAGGCCGGACGCACGATGAGAGGAAAACTTCCGATTTCCGCAGCCACCGCAGCGGCTTCGTCCATGGTATGCGCCACGCCCGAGTGCGCGCAATCGAGCCCGATCTCGATCATGATATTTTTGAAAATCAATCGGT
>CAISKJ010000931.1 GCA_903885885.1 uncultured delta proteobacterium | reverse complement strand
GCGCCGCGCCCGACAGCACGAACAGCGACGACGAGGGGTACGCGTCGAGCACGCCGTCGCCCCAATGCGCGGGCGCGTCGCAGGGCTCGAGGTAGAGCGCGGTCTCGGCGCCGGCGTCGACGAGCGCCCGCGCGAGGTCGGCCAACGTCGAGTCGCCGTGGGCCGTGAGCAGCCGCCCGTCACGCGTGAGGGCCAGCGCCGTACGGGCGCGGCGCGTGAGGTCGGCGTCGGCGACGGGGGCCCCGCGCGCGACGAGGAGCGTGCCCTCGATGGCGTCGCCGGCCGCGGCCATGGGAGCGGCCGTGATGGCGGGGCCCACCGCGGTGAGTTCGAAGCGCGCAGCGCCGGGTCGCGACGCGAAGGGCACGAGCGTCTGCCCCGCGACGGCGAGGCCCCGCGACGCCGACGCGCCCAGCTCGACGGCGCCGAGCACCTCGACGCCCGCGGGCGCAGCGAGGGTGTCGAAGCGCGCGAGGAGCTCGCGTGCGACGGGCTCGCGGCGACCGGCGCGCAGGCGCAGCGAGACGCGGTCGAGGGTCGCCGAGGTGAGCGTGAGGGCGCCCTGGCGCGAGGTGAACACGGCGGGGATCCAGGGCGGCGCGGGCTGGCGCGCCTCGGGCTCCCACGCGGGGCCGTCGACGGCGGGCGGGCGAAGGGGACGGAGCGTGAGGTAGAAGAAATCTTTGGGCGAGTACGAGACGAAGCGCTCGCCCCCGACGCGCATGCCCGAGGCGAGCGGCTGGTGCTGCCGCTGGCGCGCGGCGGCGTCGTCGACGCGGAGAAAATGAAACGCTGTGTGCCCCGGGTTCATGTCGAGGTGCATGCCGTAGGTGCAGCCCGCGAGGCGCATCGCGCGGCCCAGCATGCGCCCCGTGGTCTCGTCGCCCCACACGTAGAACGCCGCGCCGTGCGCGTCGATGCAGAGGCCCGAGCGCGAGGTCGGCATGCTCTCGATGCCGCCGAGCACGAAGCCCCACTGCGAGCGCCGCGCGGGGTTCTCGACCCCGTCGGCGAGGAGCGGGTCGAGGTTCTGCCGCAGCGAGCGCAGCGAGGCGGGGAGGGCGCGCACGGCGTCCCAGGTGCCCATGGCGACGCGGCCGTCGTCGAGCGTGGCCACGGTGGCCGCGCGGGGCCGCGGCGGCAGTAGCACGCGCCCGTCGACCACCATGCCGTACTCGCCGTGCTCGGTCTTGAACGCGCCGTTGAACGCGCCCACGAGGCGCGAGAGCACCGCGGGATCGCGCGGCACGCGCCCGTCGCCGCGGGGCCCCACGAGCGGCACCGGGTCTTCGACGCCCGCCTGCATGGAGAGCTGCAGCTGGCGGAGGTCCATCGCGAGGAGCACCACGCGCGCGTAGGGGCGCTCGGCGTCGAGGCGTATCCACGTGCGATAGAACGCCGGCGGCGCGCCCTCGTGGCGGCGCAGCCACGGCGGCGCACCGTCGACCCACACGCCCTCTCCCCGCTCGCGGCCGTGCGAGCGCGCGAGCGGCGGCGCGATGTCGTCGGGGGGCCAGTGGGCGTCGTCGGCGCGGCGCGCGGTGACGATCGCTCGCCCCTCCGGCGCGGGCCCGTCGTCGGCCTCGCGGGTCGCGTCGGCCACCGTGCGGCTGCCATCATCGGGGCGCGCGCCGAACCATCGGTACGCGAGGCGCCGCGCCGTGTCGCGCAGGCCGAACACCCGCTGCTCGAGCCACGCGATGGGCACCGGCCCCACCCACGAGAGTCCGCGCACCGTATCGACCGCCCAGTGCACCAGGGGCTTCTCGACCTCGCGCTGCAGCACCAGCGAGGCCCCCGCGGCGGGTGTCACCGTCGCCCGCAGCGGGTCTGCGCGCCACGCGTCGTGGCCCGCGCGCACCACGAGGGCGCCGCCCTCGAACGCGAGCGCGACGTCATCGTGCGGCAGCTCGAGGCGAAGGTCCCAGCGCGCGACGCCGCGCCACGAGAGCGCGTCGAGGAGGTTCGTGAGCCCGCGCCGCGCGGGGATGGGCGCCGTCGATGCGGGCGTCGGGTCGAGCACCGCGGCGCTCTGCACCTGGCCGAACGCGCGCGTCGCGAAGGCCACGCGCACGGGCCCCCGGGGGCTCACCACGAGGGGTCCGTCGTCGCCGAGGGGGCTCTGCGTGAGGTTGGCCGGGCCGCGCAACGCCAGGAGGCGCCCCTGCGGGGTGACGCGCACGTGTGCGCGCCAGACGTCGCGCGGAGCGCCCGCGCGCTCCGAAGCCGCGAGGAGCACCGTGCAGCCCGCGAGCGCGTCGCGCCACCCCAGGGCCGCGCGCGACTCGAAGACCACGCGCTCGATGTGGAGCCCCGTGGCGACCTCCATCGCGGCGGCGAGACGCGTCGACGGCTCCGCCGACGCGGCGCCGGGCCTCGGCGCGAGACGAGCCGTCACGAGCGCCGACGCGGCCACCAGGAGCGACACCGCACGCACGCGGAGGTGATTCACGGAGCTCCGTTCGGCCATCGGGCCGTGTGCCTATGCGCTCACGACGCCTCGGGTCAAGGCCGCGGCGCCGTCGTGGGCAGATGCTTGTAGCGGCTGCGCGCGCGAAAGGCCTCCTTGGCGATGTCGAAGTGGCGCATCTTTCGCCGCAGGGTGCGCTCGGGCACGCCGAGCTCGCGGGCGGCGCGGGCGACGGCGCCGCTCACGCGCTCGAGCGTGTTGCGCACCACGGCGCGCTCGTAGGCCTCGACCTGCGCCACGAGCGGGCTCTCCTCGCGGGGTGCGCCCGCCAGCGGAGCGGGCAGATGGGCGCGCGT
>CAISKJ010000930.1 GCA_903885885.1 uncultured delta proteobacterium | reverse complement strand
GTGGCCCTCTCGTCGGGCCTCGCCATCGCGCTCATCCTCGGCGCCATCGCGGTGTTCTTCCGCTCGCTCGTCGCCATCGCGCACGTGGGCTTCGCGATGTTCGCCGGCCTCGGCGCGGCCTTCGCGGTCGCCATGGCGGCCTTCGGCTACCTCAACGCGTCGACCGCGTTCTTGAGCTCGATCATCGCGGGCAACGGCATCAATTACGGCATCCTCTACCTCACGCGGTACCGCGAGCGCCGCGGCCTCGGCGACTCCGTCGAGACCGCCCTGCTCGACGCCGTGCGCACCTGCCGCGTGGGCACCCAGGTGGCCTCCCTCGCCGCCGCGGGGGCCTACGGATCGCTCATGTTTACGAGCTTCCGCGGCTTCAGTCAGTTCGGGCTCATCGGCGGCGTCGGGATGCTCGCGTGCTGGTGCGCCACCATGGTCGCCCTGCCCGCCACCGTCACCCTCTGGGAGCGCGTGCGCGCGCGCTTCGGCCACGGCGCGACCACATCGACGCGGGCCGTGCGCGCCCCCGCCGCCGACGCCATCGGAGCCATCACGCAGCGGGCCCCGCGGGCCGTCCTCGCGCTGGGCGTCGCGCTCACGATCGTGGCCGCCGCGAAGCTCCCCACGTACCTCCGCGACCCGTGGGAGTACAACTTCGGCAAGCTCGGGAGCCGCCACAGCCGCCAGACCGGCGCCAGCCGTTGGAACCTCAAGAGCGACCAGATCTTCACCGCCCGCGGCGGCTCGCCCGACATGCTCCTCGCCGACTCGATGGACGAGGTGCTGCCCCTCGCCGCCTCGCTCGTCGCGCGCGACCGCGCCACCACCGGCGGCCGCTACGTCGAGCGCGTCGAGACCGTGTACGACCGCCTCGGCGGACCGCCCGCCGTCGTCGCCCGCAAGCTCGCGCTCCTCGCGCAGATCCGCGCCCACCTCGACGCCGTGAACGCCCACCTCAGCGCCGACGACCAGCGCCTCGCGCGCGAGTGGCGCCCGCCCGAGTCGCTGCGCCCCATCGAACCCGCCGAGCTCCCGAGCCTCGTGCGCGAGCAGTTCACCGAGCGCGACGGCCGCTTCGGCACGCCCTTCTTCGTCTACTACCGCGCGTGGTTCACGCCCAGCGACGGCCGCCGGCTCATGGAGGTCGCGCGCCTCACGAGCCGACTGCGCATGCCCGACGGCCGCGTGGTGCCCACCGTGAGCCGCGCCACGGTCTTCGCCGAAATGGTCTCGTCCATGGGGCGCGACGGCCCCCGCGCGACGCTCCTCGCGTTCCTCTCCGTCGTGGTCATCGTGGTGCTCGCCACGCGGCGCGCGCGCCCCGCGGCCGCCGTGCTCGGGTCGCTCCTCAGCGGCGTGCTGCTCACCGTCGGCGGCGCCGCGTGGCTCGGCGTGCGGCTCAACTTCCTCAACTTCGTCGCGCTGCCGCTCACCTTCGGCATCGGCGTCGAGTACGCCGTCAACCTCTACGACCGCATCGAGCACGAGGGCGGCAACGTGCGCGAGGCCGTGCGCTCCGTCGGCGGCGCGGTGTTCCTCTGCTCGCTCACCACCATCATCGGGTACGGCGCGCTCCTCGCGGCCGACAACCAGGCCCTGCAGTCGTTCGGCTGGTACGCCATGGCGGGCGAGCTCGCGTGCATCGTCACCGCGCTGCTCCTCATGCCCTCGGCGCTGCGCCTCCTGCGGCGCTGACCCGCTACCGCGCGAGGAGCCGCGCGTACACCGCCTGCGTGCTCTCGACCATGCGCGCCCGCGTAAACCGTCGCGTGGCGTGCGCGTTCCCCGCCGCGCCCATCGCGGCCCGCGCGGCCGCATCGAGCGCGAGAAAGCGCCCCATCGCGCGCGCAACATCACCCGCCGATGGGCTCGCGGCCACCACGCCCTCGACGCCGTCGCTCACCAGCGCGTCGGCGTTGGCCTCGGGCGTCACCAGCACCGGAACGCCGCACGCCATCGCCTCGATCACCGCGTTGGGGAGCCCCTCGTAGTGCGAGGGGAGCAGCACCAGGTCGCTCGCCGCCACGAGCGCCTCGACGCGCGCCACGTGCCCCGCGAACACGCACCGCGACGAGAGCCCGCGCAGCCGCGCCGCGGCCTTCACGCTGCGCCCGTACACGAGCAGCGAGTCGCGCCCCGCGAACACCACGCGCAGCCCCGGCGGGAGCGCGCCCCGCGCGTCGAGGGCCGCGAGCGCGCCGATCACCGCGCGCTGGTTCTTCTCGGGCGAGAGGCGACCGGGCATCACCCACAGCGGCCCGTCGCCCGCGGCCCACTCGCGCCGCACGGCCGCGCGCCGATCCGCGTCGAGGGGGACGAAGCGCGCGAGGTCGGCGCCGTTCTCCACGAGCGCGACCTCCGACTCGCGAAAGCCGATCGCGACGAGCTCCCTTCGAATGCCCACGGAGTTCACGATGGTGACGTCGCCGTAGCCGCGGGTGAGCGCCTCGCCCACGCGCTGCGCGGCCGTGAGCCGCGGGCAGCGCACCGAGGCCACCACGCGCGGAACGCCCACCGCGCGCGCCACCACGCGCCCGAGCGCGTTCTCGAGGCCCTTCACCGTGTGCACAAGGTCGGGCCGCTGTTCGCGCAGCGCGCGGGCGAGGCGCGCCACGCCCCACGGCGTCGGAAACAGCGCGTCGTCGAGGCTGTGCATCGCCGCGAGGTCGAGCGCCTCGCCGAGCTGGTCGTTGCGCTCGCACACGATCAGCGACGGGGTGAAGCGCGCGCGATCGAGGCCCTTGATCAGCTCGGCCAGCTGACGCTCGGCGCCCCCCTGCACAAACGAGTTGATAAAGTACGTGACGCGCACGGGCGCGGGCCGCGCATCGCGGGTGCTCTCGCTGCTCATCGCGCCCTCAGAACACGCCGCCGACCGCGGCCACGGCGCCGTCTTGCGTGGGCGCCACGCCGAACGTGATCGGGCCCGAGGCGCGCTCGTAGACCTCCCACGACTGCTCGAGGGGGTCGGCGGTGAACAAGAGGCTCGCGCCGAGCACACCCGTGAGCGCACCGGTGCCGAGCAGCGTGACGCCCGACGCGCGGTAGGTGCTCACCTCCGAGCGACGCCGCGGCGTCGCGAGGAGAAACACCGAGCCCGCGATGAGCGACGCGCCGCCGATGATCGTGAGCGACATCGCCGCGACGCGCCGCGCGTTGCGGCTGCGCTCGGCCTGCTCGCGCCACAGCGACTCGGCGCGCGCCACGATCACCTCGGGGCGCTCGCGACGCTCCTGGGCCTCACGCAACGGCTCGAGCACGCGGTCCCACACGCGCGGGAGCAGCGCGCCGATACCCACGCCCAGCAGGCAGCCGATGCCCAGCGAGCCCGCGAACACGCCCGCCACCTGGTCGCTCGACGAGTCGCGCGAGGCGAGGCCGAGCCCGAGGCCGAGGCTCACCGTGCCCACCACGGCGCCCGTAATGGTCACCGCGAGGCGCCGCGAGCGCTCGTTGTCGGCGTGCCAGGTGAGCACCGCGTCGAGGCGACGGAGCCGCGCGGCCGCCGTGTCCGACGGCGCGGCGACGGATGCCGGCGCGACCGACGGACCGCCCCACGGCGAAGGCGGCGGCGGGGGCAGCGCGGGCTGCGCGACCGCGCGGACGGGGAGTGCAAGCGCGGCGACGGCGACGATCAGGGCGGTGGGCTTCATGGTGCGCCCGGAGCCTATACGCCCGCTCGCGCGATCGCGATATCGTCTCAGACCATGCGCGCATCCATGATGAACGTCCCCCTCACGATCACACACCTCCTCGAGCGGTCGGCGCGGTACGCCCCGCGGCGCGAGATCGTCTCCCGGCGCCCCGACCGGTCGCTGCACCGCACGACGTGGCGCGACGTCCACGAGCGCGCGGGCCGCCTCGCGCACGCCCTCGCGAAGCTCGGCGTCGGCCCCGGCGACCGCGTCGCCACCCTCGCGTGGAACCACGCGCGCCACCTGGAGCTCTACCTCGCCGTCCCCTCCATGGGCGCGGTGCTCCACACGCTCAACCTCCGCCTGCACCCCACCGAGATCGCCTACATCGCGCGCCACGCGGGCGACAAGGTCGTCGTCGTCGATGAGACGCTGCTCCCGCTCCTCGCGAAGTTCATCGAGCACGTGCCCTCCATCGAGCAGGTGATCGTGATGCGCGACACCGCGGCGCCCATGGCCGACAAGCACCTCGACTACGAGGCCCTCCTCGCGCCCGAGTCGCCCGCGTACCCGTGGCCCGCGCTCGACGAGAACGACGCCGCGATGATCTGTTACACCTCGGGCACGACGGGCAACCCCAAGGGCGTCGTGTACAGCCACCGCTCGTGCGTGCTGCACACCCTCGTCGCGTGCATGACCGACACCCTCGGCGTCTCCGAGAGCGACACGGTGCTCCCCGTGGTGCCCATGTTTCACGCCAACGCGTGGGGTCTCCCGTTCTGCGCGGCGGCCACCGGGGCGAAGCTCGTGTTCCCGGGGCCGCACCTCGACGCGGCCTCCATCGTCGACCTCATGGCGAGCGAGAAGGTCACCCTCGCGGCCGGCGTGCCCACCATCTGGCTGGGCATCCTCGCGCTCCTCGATCAAGACCCCGCGCGCTTCGACCTCTCGTCGGTGCGCTCCATGGTGATCGGCGGTGCGGCCGCGCCGCCCGCCATGATTCAGGGCTTTCGCGCCCGTCACAAGCTCGAGGTCACGCACGCCTGGGGCATGACCGAGACCAACCCCCTGGGCACCGTCGCGCGCATCAAGTCGCACCTCGAGAACGTCTCTGAAGAAGACCGGCTCAAGGTGCGCTCCACGCAGGGCTACGCCGCGGCCTTCGTCGAGACGCGGCACGTCGACGACGCGGGCAAGGTGCTCCCCTGGGACGGTGTCTCCATGGGCGAGCTCGAGGTGCGCGGGCCCTTCGTGGCGAGCGCGTACCTCGGCGGCGAAGGCGCCGATCGCTTCACCGCCGACGGGTGGTTCAAAACGGGCGACGTGGTCACCCTCGACGACGAGGGCTACGTGCGCATCACCGACCGCGCGAAAGACGTGGTGAAATCCGGCGGCGAGTGGATCAGCTCGGTGGCCCTCGAGAACGCGCTCATGAGCCACCACGCCGTGCTCGAGGCCGCGGTGTTCGCCGCGAAGCACCCCAAGTGGGACGAACGTCCCATCGCCGCCGTCGTGCTCAAGCCCGATCACGCCGCGACGCGCGAGGAGCTCATCGCCCACCTCGCGCCGCTGTTTCCGAAGTTCTGGCTCCCCGACGACGTGGTCTTCGTCGCGCAGGTGCCGCGCACCTCGACGGGCAAGTTTCTCAAGTCGAAGCTGCGTGAGGAGTACGGCGACCGCCTCCTCGGCGCGTAGCGCGAACCTCGACGAAGCCCCGCGGGGTGTCTACGTTACGAAGCACCCTCATGGAGAACCTCACGCTGCGCTTTCGCCTCGGTCGCATCCCGATCGAGGTCGAACCCCTCTTCTGGCTCATGGCCTTCGTCATGGGCAGCAACCTGCGCGGCCCCGCCATCGTGCTGTGGGTGCTCGTGGTGTTCGTCTCGATCATGGTGCACGAGCTCGGTCACGCCCTCGCGACCATCGCCTTCGGCGCGCGCGCGAAGATCAAGCTGCACAGCATGGGCGGGCTCACCTACCCCGACCGCAAGCTCACGCGCTCGCAAGAGGTGCTCATGACGCTCGCGGGCCCCTTCGCGGGCTTCGCCCTCGCGGCCGTCGCCTACGCGATCCCGTGGCAGTTTCCCGCCGTGATCATGTCGCCCAACGCCTTCACGCTGCTCTCGTTCATCGTGTCGGTGAACTTCTGGTGGGGCGTCATGAACCTCCTGCCCGTGCCGCCCCTCGACGGCGGACACGTGGCGCTCGCCCTCGCCGGCCCGCGGCGCCAGTACGCGGTGCGCGTGCTCGCGGTCATCGTGGCGGGCCTCGTGGTCGTGTGGTCGGTGATGGCCGGCCGCATGTACACCGCGGTGCTCTTCGGCCTGCTCGGCTACCAGAGCCTGCAGGTGATCACCCGCACCGCCCGCGCCTGATCCCTCGCCCGGCCTCACGACGCCCAGGGCCTTCGGGCCCGCGCTGCGCGTCGAGGGCGTGCCCCGCCGCACGCGGCGCGACGGCAGGGTGGCCGCGCACCGCGACTGATGGGATCTTCTCGAGTCGATGATGGAGACGGCGCCGCTCGCGGGCACCGTGTACGAGGCCGCGGTGGCGCTGCGCGGGGTGAGCGCTCAGCCGCCGTGAATCTGCTGCGAGAGGTAGTTCGCGAGGCCCACCTGCTCGATCAGCGTGAGCTGCGCCTCGATCCAGTCGGCGTGCTCCTCTTCGGCGACCAGAATGTGGCGAAAGAGGTCTTCGGTGCCGTTGTCGCCGAGGTCGCGGCAGAGCTTCATGCCCTCGTTGAGGCGGAGCACGGCCTCCTTCTCGACGTCGAGGTCGAGCTTCAGCTGCTCGGGCACCGTCTCGCCCACGTTCACCTTGTTGAGCCGCTGCAGGTTGGGCACGCCGTCGAGGTACAGAATGCGCTCGATGAGCTTGTCGGCGTGCTTCATCTCGTCGATCGACTCCTTCTGGATGTACGACGCGAGGCGGCTGTACCCCCAGTTGCGGCACATCTTCGCGTGCACGAAGTACTGGTTCACCGCGGTGAGCTCGGCGGTGAGCACCTGGTTGAGTGTGTCGATGACGGCTTGCTGACCCTTCATGGCGATGCGCAGCTCCTTCCCGACGTAGCGGGCGGCGGACTCTAACAAACATCGCGGCCGCCGCGACGCCCAACGTCGCGCGCCAGCGCGCCCCGCGCGAGCCTCAGGCAGAACGCGCTACGCCGACGAGACGGAGAGCGCGAGGTGCGTGCGGCCCCGCGCGTCGACGCGGGTCGCCGACTGCTCCTCGAGGGCCTCGTCGATCATGTCTTCGATCATGCCGCGGCACGCGCCGCAGTCGGTGCCCGCGCCGCACGACGAGCCCACCGCGTCGACCGTGTGCGCCCCGCCGCCGATGGCCGCGCGAACCGCCGTGCAACGAACGCCATGACACACGCACACGATCATCGGAGGAGTCTCACCTTCGGGCCGCACGCGTCACGCCGACGCACGACCTGCTCACGATAATAGTGAGAGCGGTTCTCGTTTTCAAGTCCAACTGCCCCAGAATGTCGCGCTGGCCGGGGTGATCGGTTAACGTCTCGGATGGCGCCGCGCTTGATTTCGCGGCCGCCGAGAGGAGTCGATCGCACCCGATGCCTGGCGCCCCGAACGCCCCCGAGGCTCGAAGCCGCTTTGAGGGAGACGCGCTCGTGGGCACGGTGCTCAACGGCAAGTTTCACGTTCACGCCGTGCTGGCCAACGGCGGCATGGGGCGCATCTACCGCGGCGAGCAGATTCCGCTCGGGCGCCCCGTGGCCATCAAGGTGCTTCACACGAAGTACACGGCCAGCCAGGAGGACCCGGCGTTTCAGAAGCGCTTCTTCCTCGAGGCGTCGATCCTCTCGAAGCTGCAGCACACCAACATCGTGACGGTGTTCGACTACGGGCGCATCGAGGGGCTCGAAGACGAGTCGTACTTCATCGCGATGGAGTACCTCCACGGCGAGACGCTCCACCGCCGGCTGCGGGCCCTCGGGGCGCTCGCGCCCGTCGAGGCCATCGGGCTCGTGCGACAGATCGCGCGCGGCCTCCGCGAGGCCCACCGGCAGGGCGTCGTGCACCGCGACCTCAAGCCCTCGAACATCATGCTGGTGCCCGAAGACGACGGCCACGAGATCGTCAAGATCATCGATTTCGGCCTCGTGAAGGTGCTCAGCGACGACAGCGAGGAGCTCACCAAGGAGGGCTCGTTCCTGGGCTCGCCGCGGTACATGTCGCCCGAGCAGATCGCCCACGGCAAGGTCGACCACCGCACCGACATCTACTCCCTCGGCATCATTCTCTATCAGTGCCTCTGCGGCCGAACGCCCTTCGAGAGCGAGAACTCGGTGCACACCCTCATGGCGCACCTGCAGCTCCCGGTGCCGCCCATGCGCGAGCGCAACCCCGCCCTCGACGTGCCCGAGGTGCTCGAAACCTTCGTGCGCCGCTGCCTCGAGAAGGACTCCATCAATCGCCCCGCCACGATGGACGACTTCCTCCGCGCCCTGCGCGAGTGCGAAGTGTCACTGGGCCTCTCCGCCGCGGGCGCGATGACCACGGCCCCGTCGGGCCAGTTCTCCGCCGGCCACAGCGCACCGATGGCCGTCGCGGGCCACCAGGCCTACGGCGACCCGTCGCTCACCTCGCACCCGTCGCTCAACGCGTGGCCCTCGCAGCCGTCGGGCTCGCAGCCGGGCGTCCTGATCGCCCCGCAACCGCCGCCCGTGGCACCCGCGCCC